>NZ_JAJCNF010000003.1:0-188640 GCF_020560945.1 Dorea sp. 210702-DFI.3.125 | reverse complement strand
CGAACCCACGTATCCAGCTTGGAAGGCTGGTGTTCTACCATTGAACTACACCCGCGTATTAATTGTTTTCTTCGATTCATTCTTTACCAGAACCGCTCTCAAAGCTTTCAGGCTTTAAGAAAGCGGGTGATGGGAATCGAACCCACGTATCCAGCTTGGAAGGCTGGTGTTCTACCATTGAACTACACCCGCATATCAATCGGGGTGACAGGATTCGAACCTGCGACCTCCTGGTCCCAAACCAGGCGCTCTAGCCAAGCTGAGCCACACCCCGTTTTTTGTTTCCGTGTCGTTATCTCCGTGACACAAATAGTATTATACATAAGCCCCCTCTATATGTCAACAACTTTTTTAAACTTTTTTCAAAAAAATTCTTCAAAGTATCTTCCATACTTCGGAAAGCCCGTAAAATCGGGCTTTCCAGACTTATTGAGTTCATATCTTTACACAGTTTTAAGCTCTACTTCAGGCTGTTTTCCTTTTTCTAACTTCATCACCATGTAAGTAGCTTGTCGTCCCTGCTGCCTCGGATAAGTCAGGCTGCCCGGATTCAGCGTCACAAGATCAGCGTCTATTGTAAGTGCCGGTACATGTGTGTGCCCATACATCACAATATCCGCACCTCTGCGGCGCGCTTCTTCCTGCAAATGCGCCTCTCCCATGCTGACATAATATGCATGTCCATGCGTAATAAAGATATGATGTCCTTCCAGTTCAAATTCTTCCTCCCTCGGAAGTCTTGAAAAGAAATCATTGTTTCCACCCACAATATGCGTTGGACACTCAAAAATAGCTTCTATGTAATCTGCATCATCTTCCACATCACCAAGATGGATCAGCATATCCGCATCCGGATTACACTCACAAACATTTTCAATATTCTTTCTGGAACCATGTGTATCACTTACTATCACAATTTTCATATTTCTTTTGTCTTCCTGTCTTTTCTTTTACTGTATTCTTCTAGCTACCTTTTCTTTCGTCTGGTCATATCTTCTATTTGCTTTCCAGCTTTTCTTCCAATACTTTGCGCATTTTGCGAAGTCCTTCTCCACGATGGCTCAGTTCATTTTTCTTCTCCGGTTCAAGTTCCGCACTGCTGCAGCCAAACTGCGGCAGATAAAAGATCGGATCATATCCGAATCCATTTTCCCCTGCGATCTCATAACCAATACGACCTTCCATCGTTCCTCGTACAACTTCCGTACTTCCGTCTGGAAGCGCCGCCGCTATCGCACATACAAATCTTGCCGTACGCTTCTCATCCGGCACTCCCTCAAGCCGGTCTATCAACGCCTGGTTCTTAATATCATAAGACGTATCCTCACCCATATAGCGTGCCGAATAGATTCCCGGTTCTTTATTCAGCGCATCGATTTCCAGTCCGGAATCATCTGCCAGAACAACTGCATTTTTATACTCTGGCATCTTCCGTGCAATATCCGCGATCGTCGTCGCCTTAATTAACGCATTTTCTTCAAATGTCTGTCCATCCTCTACTACATCCGCCTGGATTCCGGCTTCTTTCTGGGACAAGATCTTGCAGCCAAGATCTGCTAGAATCATACGGATCTCTATCATTTTATTTTTGTTACCTGTCGCAAATATAATTATGTCCATCTTCAATTCTCCTCTGGCTTTTCCTACTTTTCCCTCGGCTTCTTTGGCGGTTTCGGCCCAAGGAACTGATAGAAATAGGTCTTCAACATTCCATTATAAATCTTACGATTCTTATCCGCCTTGCGTCCAAAATATCGTTCAGCTTCTTCATAAGAAGTTATCATATAGGCAGACCAGCTGTCCAAATGCTTAAAGCTCTCACCAAATGCTCTGTAAAGGGCCGGAAGATCCTTTTTATCCTCCAATCGCTCACCATACGGTGGATTGGTAATCACAAAACCATATTTTTTCGGGTGATGCAGATCTTTAACGTCTCTTTCCTGAAAATGTATCAGATGATCCACTCCCGCCTCTCTGGCATTGCGTCTTGCGATCTTAATTACAGAACTGTCCAGATCGTATCCCTGAATGTCCACCTCTACATCATCCTGAATCAAATCATTTGCCTCATCAATCGTGTCATACCAGACCTTTTTCGGTATAATATTCATCCAAGATTCAGCTGTAAAAGAACGATTCATTCCCGGAGCAATATTGGCTGCCATCATAGCCGCTTCAATCGGAAATGTTCCACTTCCACAAAATGGATCTACCAGGATCCGGTCTTTATTCCAAGGTGTCAGCATAATAAGTGATGCCGCCAACGTTTCTGTAATCGGCGCTTTTCCAGACACTTCTCGATATCCACGTTTATGTAAAGATACCCCTGAAGTATCAATTCCAATTGTCACAATGTCTTTCATTAAAAATACACGTACCGGGTAAGATGCTCCATCCTCCGGGAACCATTCGATGCCATAATACTCCTGAAGTCTGCGTACCATCGCTTTTTTCATAATAGACTGAATATCTGACGGGCTGAACAGCTTACTTTTTATCGAAGCAGCTTTCGCAACCCAGAATTTTCCGTTTCTCGGAATATATTCTTCCCAGCGAAGGCTCTTCGTTGCCTCAAACAGCTCTTCAAAGCTTGTTGCTTTAAAGCTCCCCACCTTAATGAGAATACGCTCTGCCGTACGCAGGAACACATTTGCACGGCATATAGCCTCCTCATCTCCGATAAATGTGACTCTTCCGTCTTCCACTTCCGAAATCTCATATCCAAGGTCTATAATTTCACGTTTTAGCACTGCTTCCAGTCCAAAATGGCACGGAGCAATCAATTCCATTCTTCTCATATATCTCTCCAAATCATCATTTGCATTAAAAAAGTTTTTCTTTCATATTACTTTTATTACCGGGCACTGTCAATCATTTCCGTAAGTCAGACCCAACAAAAAATATTTTCAGATATCTCAGGCGGTTTCTCGATCATTATCACTTCATATGCCCGGCAACACAGACAGGGACATGCCTTATGGCATGCCCCCGGTCGCCAGCAAAATTCACAGTATACCTGCAAACCACGCTGATCATCAGCTCTGATTAGTATCTGTCACTCTCATCATGACAATTGCGGTCAGATGCGTTAGATGCATTCTTGTTTGAAGAATTCTTTGCATTCTTGTTTGAAGTCTTGTTAGATGCGTTTTTATCCCCCATACTTGAATTTGTTTTGTTCTTGTTTGTTGAGTTGTAACCATCCTCGCCGTAACTGTTTTTGTTTGATGAACTGTAATTCTTAGCCATATTAATTCCTCCTAATCTTTTTTGCTGCAAAATTAGTATGTCCCGGCATCCGAATTTTATGTGATGTAAAATAGTTTTATTTTTTATATTTTTGCATCTTAATCTCAACTTAAGGTTTTTTTAAGATTTTTCATTTTTATCTTGCTTTTTAGAAATTCCTATATTATACTTGAATTCGTAGGAAGCACAACTTTCTACAACCCCTTATTAATTATTTATACTCCCCTCAAAAGACTGATAGCTCCCCTATCAGTCTTTTATTTTGCCCTATTTTTCCAAACAAAAACAGATATTCTGGCAGGCTTGATTTTAACCCTGTCGGAATATCTGTTTCTTATTTCATATATTTTCTATATATAAATCATATTTATATGGCTGCCTGTCTCGCTTACCATCGCCGGCCGCTTCCTCCAATCAGTCTGATAATCAGCATAATGATCACAAGCGGAATCAAAATCGGTGCCAGAAGGCTTATAATTCCTCCAACAATCGATACTACAAGCACGATAATCCCAATAATTCCAAGTATCAGCAACAGCTTTTTCCACCAGGTATCAAAGCCAAATGTGTGCACATGTGTCTGATATCCCTGATTCTGATCATAATAATCCTCGCGTGTATAATCCCCGCCATCTCCATATACCGGATCACTGAATCCACTATTAGCAGTAGTATAGGAACTTCCAGCATTTCTGCCCGTGCCCCGCTTTGCTTCCTCCGCATCAATAATTGTCTGCGCGATTACCCACGGATCGCCAAGCTCCGCGGTCACCTCTTCTTCTGTTCTTCCAATATTCACTTGAACACTGATATACCCATCATAATATGCAACATTTTCCTGCACAGTCTCACGATCCAGATCATTACCAAGAGCCTTTCTAAGCCCCTCCAGGAATTCATTTTTTGTCATATCTTCCATCTCCTTCCTTCATCTCTTATATCTAATATTAACACTTAATCTTTTCTATTATGTATCACGAACGCGCCAGACACCTTCACACTTTATTATTTAAAGATCCACAATGCATCTCTACTCCATACAACATTACTCAAATGCCATAGAAAAAGACCTTGAGCCTAGAATAGCACAAAGATGTGTTCATTCCAAGTCCAAGGTCCTTATAAAATCCTTAATTCTTTCTAAAGTTTCCGCAGTCTACAATCTCCTGTACTCTGCTATCGGAACATTTATCTTATACTTCAAACATCAGATCTCCGTAGGAAGGCATTGGCCATGCTTCTTTATCTACGATCATCTCAAGTTTGTCAACTGGTGAACGAAGCGCAGCCATAGCCTGAACAACTGTGAAGTGATAGTATCTGGCCTGCTCTTCTCCTTCTTCCATCTCTGCAGCTTTCTCTGTAACTTCTGTTAAAGCTTTCAGAGCGCTCTTGCTCTCTACAAGAAGAGCCGAAATCTCTGTCAGAAGCTCAGACTGTACAGAAACGTCTGCACCTGCTGCCTTTACAGCATTGATTGTATCTGCAAGTTCTTTTGTATATTTGATAACTGCAGGAATGATCTGTTTTGTAGCCATATCGATCATTGTGCGAGCTTCAATATTGATTGCCTTTGAGTAGTTCTCGTATTTGATCTCGGCACGAGACTCAAGCTCTGCCTTTGTAAATACCTTATATTTCTCAAAGAGGTTAATTGCTTTATCTGTTGTCAGTGCCGGAATAGCTTCTACCATAGACTTGATGTTCGGAAGTCCACGTCTCTCAGCCTCTGCAACCCACTCGTCAGAGTATCCATTTCCACCGAATACGATTCTCTGATGCTCTGTCGCATATTTCTTGATCAGATCATGTACTGCAAGATCAAAGTCATCTGCTTTCTCCAGTACATCACATGCCTCTGCAAATGCATCTGCTACGATTGTGTTAAGTACAACGTTCGGTCCGGCAATAGAATCACGAGATCCTACCATACGGAACTCAAATTTATTACCTGTAAACGCAAATGGTGATGTTCTATTACGGTCTGTAGCATCTTTTGTAAAATCCGGAAGTGTATCTACACCTGTCTTAAGGATTCCCTCTGCAAGACTATGTGTAGCTTCTCCTGTGCTGATCAACTGATTCAGGACATCCTCAAGCTGCTCTCCAAGGAATACAGATACAATTGCCGGTGGAGCCTCATTTGCTCCAAGTCTGTGGTCATTTCCCGGATCAGCTGCAGACTCACGAAGAAGATCTGCGTGCTCATCAACAGCTTTCAAAATACATGTAAGTACAAGTAAGAACTGGATATTCTCATGAGGTGTATCACCTGGATCCAGAAGATTCTTTCCATCATTCGTTATCAGTGACCAGTTGTCATGTTTACCAGATCCATTAACTCCAGCAAATGGTTTCTCGTGAAGCAGACACTTCATACCATGCTGACATGCAACTCTCTTTAACGTCTGCATTACAAGGTGGTTGTGATCCAAAGCTACATTTGCTTCAGCATAGATTGGTGCAAGCTCATGCTGTGCCGGTGCAACCTCATTATGCTGTGTCTTTGATGAAACTCCAACTTTCCAAAGCTGTTCATTTACATCTTTCATAAATCCTGCAATTCTCTGGCGGATTGTTCCAAAATAATGATCATCCAGCTCCTGACCTTTTGGAGGCATTGCTCCGAAAAGTGTACGTCCTGTATAGATCAAATCTTTTCTCTGCATGAACTTTTCAGCATCTACTAAGAAATATTCCTGCTCAGGTCCAACAGAAGGTGTTACCTTCTTAGCTGTTGTATTTCCAAAGAGACGAAGTAATCTCAATGACTGTTCATTGATTACCTGCATAGAACGAAGAAGTGGTGTCTTCTGATCCAGTGCCTCTCCTGTATAAGAGCAGAAAGCAGTTGGGATACAAAGTGTAGCACCTGCTGCATCATGTCTTACAAATGCCGGTGATGTACAATCCCATGCTGTATATCCACGTGCTTCAAATGTTGCACGAAGTCCTCCGGACGGGAATGAAGATGCATCCGGCTCTCCTTTGATCAGTTCTTTTCCAGAAAAGCTCATAAGAACCTTTCCACTCGGAAGCGGTGCGGAAATGAATGAATCATGCTTCTCAGCAGTTACACCTGTCAGTGGCTGGAACCAGTGCGTATAATGTGTAGCTCCCTTCTCAATTGCCCACTCTTTCATCTCATGTGCGATGACATCAGCTGTGGCAAGGTCTAATTCTTTTCCTTCCTCGATCGTCTTCTTCAAATCCTTGTATACTTTTTTCGGAAGGCGCTCTTGCATAACAGTGTCATTAAATACATCTTCTCCGAAAATGTCTGCTACATTAAAACGCTCGCTCATATCCTGCTTTCCTCTCTTTCACTTATTTTAAATTGTAATCATTCAATACCATATTCTTTCTTATACTCGCCGTTTGTCAAATACTAAACAATTACTATTTTTATATATACAGAAAAGGCACTCCAATTCAACATTGGAACGCCTTTGTTCTGTCTATGTCAGTTAGTATAACCCAATCGTCTGAAAAAGGCAAGTATAAATTAAATCTTTATTCAGCCTTACCAACTGAGCCAAATAATTCCATCTTTTCTTTGACAGTTTCAATAATTGCATCTGCACCTGGTTTGAGAAGTTTACGTGGATCGTATCCTTTTCCTTCCAGATCCTTTCCTGCCTCAATGTATTTACGTGTAGCTTCTGCAAATGAAAGCTGGCACTCTGTATTTACATTGATCTTAGCAACACCGAGACTGATTGCCTTTTTAATCATATCATCCGGAATACCTGTACCACCGTGAAGAACGAGCGGAAGTTTTCCAGTTAACTGCTGAACTGCATCAAGAGTCTCAAAGCTGAGTCCCTGCCAGTTTGCAGGATATTTTCCATGAATATTACCGATTCCTGCTGCCAGCATTGTAACACCGAGATCAGCGATCATCTTGCATTCCTTAGGATCTGCGCACTCGCCCATTCCGACTACGCCATCCTCTTCTCCACCGATAGAACCAACCTCTGCTTCAAGAGAAATTCCTTTCTCATTGCAGACTTTCACAAGTTCACGCGTCTTCTCAATGTTCTCCTCGATCGGATAGTGTGATCCGTCGAACATAATAGAGGAGAATCCTGCCTCTATACACTTATAACATCCTTCGTATGTACCATGGTCAAGATGTAATGCTACCGGAACTGTGATATTCAGTTCTTCGATCATGGCCTGTACCATAGCAGAAACTGTCTTGAATCCTGTCATCCATTTTCCTGCACCCTCAGATACACCAAGGATAATTGGAGATTTTACCTCTTCTGCTGCAAGAAGCGCACTTCTTGTCCACTCCAGATTGTTGATGTTAAACTGCCCTACTGCATAGTGGCCTTCTACTGCTTTTTCAAGCATTTCTTTTGCTGATACTAACATATTAAATTCCTCCATTTAAATTGTTACCTTTGCTTTCCTCATTATAGACCATAACATTCTAAATGACAAGTATCTGGAGACATGTGATTTTGTCAAAAAATTCAGCCGATCCAGAGGTATTTTCGTCATATTTTTAACAATTAAATTCTACGCCTTTTGATACTTCAAATAAGTCATTTCCGTTTTCTGGACTAATACTTTTGTAAAATATCTTTTCCAGGTGAATACTCCTCAGACTTCGTTTCATCACGGATACAACAAAAAGATCCACAGAACAATCTGTGGATCTTAGTGACTCCGAGGGGAATCGAACCCCTGATTCCAGCGTGAGAGGCTAGCGTCTTGACCGCTTGACCACGGAGCCATATCAGTTTTTTATGTTTTTCTGTACCCTCGTGTTCGGTACTTGCTTAGTATAGCAAAGGTTTCCCAAGAATGCAAGCACTTTTTTCAATTTTTTTAAACTTTTTTATTTTTTCATCAAATTCCGACATTTTGTAGGGACGCATCTGACATTCCGATGCACCTTTATACCGGAAATCATATTCGGCTTTCGGTGTATTGGCTTTCTTGCTGCGAGGTGCGCGTCATGCAATTGCATGACATACTTCTACTGCGCACCTCTGCAAGTCTACACTCCGTTTCGGTCGGCGCAAAACCATTGTTTGTACGACATCGTAATCTAAAACTACGTTTTTTATGTCCTATCCTGCAATCAACCCCCAATACCCCTGCACGAAAATAAACAGCACGATCAGCGGCAGGATAAATGTCAGGTAAAACCGGATGGCTTTATGTGTCGGGAATTTCACTCCGGATCCGGTATTTGCTTCTTTTATGAAATTATCCCATCCCCAGCCATATCTTGTCATACAGAACAAAAGATATACCAGTGATCCAATCGGCAGAAGGTTATTACTTACAAGGAAATCCTCGATATCCATAATACTCTTTCCACCTATAGAGAATCCTGCCCAGTCTGTCATTCCAAGCACACAAGGCACCGCAAGAAGAATCAGCAGAACTCCATTAATAAGAACAGATTTCTTCAAAGAAATCCCCCACATATCTCTTGCGAATTGGATAATATTCTGGAACACTGCGATGATCGTGGAAAATGCTGCAAACGACATGAACAGGAAGAACAGAGCTCCCCAGATTCTTCCGCCAGCCATCTCACGGAATACATTTGGCAGTGTCACAAATACAAGTCCTGGTCCCTGACCCGGGTTTACATCAAATGCAAAACAGGATGGAAATATGATCAGACCTGCAACAAGCGCTACAACCGTATCCAGAACGGTGATGCTGATTGCCTCTCCAGTCAATCTTCTCTCTTTTCCAATATAACTTCCAAAGATTGCCAGTGCACCAATTCCGACACTTAAAGTAAAGAATGATTGTCCCATTGCCGCAAACACCGCTTCTTTAAATCCATTTTCGGCCATCTTACCAAAATCCGGAAGCAGATAGAACTTCAATCCATCTACCGCACCATCCAGTGTCGTTGCACGAACGACCAATATTAACATAATTACAAACAAACTGGACATCATGAATTTTGTCATTTTTTCGACACCATTTTGAAGTCCCATAGAACACACTATAAGCCCCAGCACGGAAATCAAAATCATCCAGAACAGCATTTCATTTCTGTTAGAAGTCAGTTCTCCAAAAATCGCCTCCACCTGCTTTGTGTCAGCTCCTACGAAATCTCCTTTTACCATCTTTACGAAATATGCGAGCATCCAGCCGCCGATTGTCGTATAGAACATCATCAGCAGATAATTACCTGCAATTCCGAAATAGCGGTAAATGTGCCATTTACTTCCTTTTGGTTCCAGTTCATTGAAAGACTTTGCAATACTCTTCTGGCTTCCACGGCCAACCGCGAACTCCATAACAATGATCGGAAGTCCTAAAATCAAAAGAAAGAACAGATACAGAAGCACAAATGCTCCTCCTCCGTACACTCCTGTGATATACGGGAATCTCCATACATTTCCCAGACCAATTGCACAGCCTGCGGACATTAATATAAATCCCAGTCTTGATGAAAATTTTTCTCTAGTCTCCACTTATTTAATCTCTTTCTATTTTATTTTTCTGCTCGCTCAGCTCCAGTACATGATTCTCCGGAACCATAATCTCCATTGCCTTCTGAACATTCTCGATTTCCACATAATCCTGTTCTCCGCCGAACTCTCCATCCAGTGTCCACGGAATCTCTTCAACAGAATCAAAGGTAATTTTTTTTGTCTTAAATGTGTACATATGCTTTGTATCCACCTGCTCGATCAGGAGTGCTGCAATAATCTCCTGCAAAGCAATTGGATTCTTCGGGGTCTTGATCAGTGTCACTTCAAACAGTCCGTCGTCAAATACTATATTTTTCCCGACCATATTAGAAAAGCCGCCAACGGAACGAGAATTCGTCACCATACCGAAGATAAATTCGTCCTCGATAACTTCCCCGTCATGCTCCACCTTAATTTTATAGGAAGGAATGTTAAAGATTCTCTTTGCACCTTCCAATATATACGCCATATGACCAAGTACATTTTTCACTGCCTGATCTGTCTCGTAGGACACATCTGTAAAAATTCCAAATGCTGCAATATAAACAAATACGCTGTCATTGAACTTTCCAATGTCGCACGGAAATGGAACTCCCTTCACCGCATTGTCTGCTGCCGCAAGGGGTTTTCTCGGAATGTGCAGACTCTTGGCAAAATCATTCGTCGTTCCTGCCGGAATATATCCTACCGGAACAACATCTTTTCCCATCTCACGGCGCTTCATCATTCCAGTCGCAACCTCGTCAATCGTTCCATCTCCACCGCTACACGCAATCAGATCATATTTGCCAACTTCGTATTCCTTGATTTGATAATAAGCGTCCCTGTATGCCTGTGTCGGATGCACTGTCACTTCATATCCCGCTTTCACAAAGATATCAAGAACATCTGACAATCTTGGCTTTAGCATCTCTTTTCCTGCACGTGGATTGTATACAAATAGAAGCTTTTTCATCTGACATTTCCTCCATGGTTTTACAATATATTCCAAAAAGAGGGCATGTGAGATGCCCTCTTTCGATTCCTCAATTATCTATGTATGTTATTGATTACTGTGCAAGCAGAAATGATTCCACTCCACTTACAGCCTGCTCCTCGTCGTCTCCCTCAGCAATGAGAGTAAGGTTGGTTCCTTTTCCCGGCTGGTGTGACTGTAATGCCATCATCCCCATAATACTTTTGGCATTAATCTTCATGTTGTCCATCTCAATGTACACCGTACTGTCATACTGACTTGCCTCCTGCACAAGATGTGCGATTGGTCTGGACTCCATGTCCAGGTCTGACCGAAGTGTAACAGGTTTCTTAATCATATAAATCCTCCTTAAACTAACCCCTTAACTTATCTGCTATCTCGCTAATCTTTCTCAGCCGGTGATTCACCCCTGATTTTCCAACCGGGTCTGCCATAAGACTCCCCAGCTCTTTCAGAGTTGCATCCGGATTCTCAAGCCGTGTAAGGGCAACGTCTCTTAATCCTTCCGGTAAATAATCCAAGCCAACTGTATCTCTGACATACACAATATCTTCCATCTGCCTTACGGCCGCCGATACGGTCTTGTTGATATTCGCTGTCTCACAATTAACTTTTCGATTCACTGAGTTGCGCATCTCCTTCAAAATGCGGACATTCTCAAGTTCCATGAGGGCGATGTGCGCTTCCATAATGTTCAGGACATCCACAATCTGGGATCCTTCTTTCAAGTATACGACAAATGTCTTCTTACGCGTTACGATCTTAGCATCCAGGTCAAAGCTGTTGATCATATCTCTCACATACTCTGCCTGTGCAAGTTCCCCACACACAATCTCAAAATGATAAGACTTGCTCGGATCACTCATCGATCCTGCTGCAATGAATGCCCCCCTGATATAAGCACGCTTACAGCATACAGCCTGCACAAGTGCATTCTTTACCGCCAACAGTTCCTCTCCTGCCCAACGCATAAAATAACTTGTGCTTCCATTCGTCATATTCTTTCGGACTACGATGTCAGCTTCTATATTAAATGTTTTTGACATTAATGTAAAGCACTTTCTCGCTACCAGATAATTTTCTGATCGGAATCTAATCGTACATATACCATTTTTATCTTCTTCAAATTCCCCGCACATATGTAAAATCGCAGTCAGTTCTGCCAGATTACAATGCCGTGCTTTCGCGACATGCTCTGCGAGTTCTTCTTTTATTTTCCCCGAAAACGACATGATACTCACCTATTTTGCCTTCGTGATCGCATCTTTTCCGATATCACGGTGCTCAATGCGAACTCCATAGCTGTCTGTTTTTTTCAGCGCCTCATACAATTCATTTGCCAGTGTAACGGAACGATGCTTTCCTCCCGTACATCCAATTCCGATCACAAGCTGTGTCTTTCCCTCGGAAATGTAATTCGGTATGAGAAATTCTACCATATCCGTAAGCTTTGTCAAGAACTGTTTTGCTGTGTCGTTATTCATCACATAGTCTCTGACCGGCTGATCATTTCCACTCATAGGACGTAACTCTTCTATATAATATGGATTTGGCAGAAAACGTACATCAAACACCAGATCTGCATCATTCGGAATTCCATACTTAAAGCCAAATGACAACACCGTAATGTAAAGGTTCTTATATTCCTTGTTCTGGACAAATATCTTGTTCAGCTCTGCTTTCAGTTCTCTTGTAAGCATATGACTGGTATCTACAAGATAATCCGCTTTTTTCTTCAGGAATCCAAGAAGTTCTCGTTCTCTCTTCAGACCATCTTCCACACGTCCGTCACTACCTGCCAGCGGATGAAAACGTCTCGTCTCTTTATATCTCTTTACAAGTACATCATCGCTGGATTCCAGATAAAGGATCTCATACTGGCAGCCGCCTTCATCCAGAACTTTCAGTACATTCGCAAGCTCCTGAAAGCTCTGTCCGCTCCGGATATCTACTCCAAGAGCTGCTTTATTCATCTCCGTACCCGGCACCGCCAGAAGTTCTGCAAATTTCGGAATCAATGGGACCGGCAGATTATCCACACAAAAATATCCCATATCTTCCAGCATCTTAAGTGCTGTACTTTTTCCGGCACCGGACATTCCAGTCACAATTACAAGTCTCATCTTATTCGTCCCCTAATCTCTTCACTTCCGGTTCCAGATCCACGCCGGAATTCTCCTTCACACGGATCTGTACCTGTCTCATCAGTTCCATAATATCTGCTGCCGTCGCATGATCCCGGTTGATCACAAAACCACAGTGCTTTTCGGACACCTGTGCTCCTCCGACCTGAAATCCCCGAAGTCCGGCATCCTCAATCAGTTTTCCTGCAAAATATCCTTCCGGACGCTTAAACGTACTTCCGGCACTTGGATATTCCAACGGCTGTTTCGTCACACGCTTCTCCTTCAGCTCATCCATATAAGTTTTGATCTTCTCTCCGTCTCCGCGCTCAAGCTTCAACACCGCCCCAAGCACAATATAACCTTTCTTCGCAATCACACTAGTGCGGTATCCAAGCTCCAGTTCATTACGGCCCAGTTCTATAATCTTACCTTCACCTGTAAGCACTGTCACAAATTCCAGTACATCCTTCATCTCTCCGCCGTAGGCTCCTGCATTCATCACACAGGCACCTCCGATTGTCCCCGGAATTCCAGAAGCAAATTCAAAACCTGAAAGCTCTGCCCCCAGCGCTTTAGCCGCGATTCCTGAAAGCAATGCTCCAGCCTGTGCCTTTACAAGATCACCTTCTACCTTCACTTCATTCATTTCCTTATAAATCTGAACGATCACACCGCGGTATCCTGCATCAGACACAAGAAGATTACTTCCATTTCCTATAATATAATACGGCATTCCTGCTTCTTTACAGATACGGATCACATCTCTTACTTCTTCCTTCGCCTTTGGTGTCACGAAAAAATCTGCCGGTCCGCCCACACGAAATGTAGTGTGACGGCTCATCGGCTCATCGATCAAAATGCTATCCTTTGCTATCACATTGTTCAATTTATCATAAAAGTTCTGATTCATAAAAATCTGCTCCTATACTGAAAGTTATTCTAAGCACCGCAAAGAATATTCTTATCATACAATAAAAAAGCCACAAGTTCAATGTTTACCGATACACTTTAGGCATCTTGTCTCATTTACGTTCTCCGATACTTCCTTTCTTCTTGCAAAATCTCCGTAAATGCTGTATATTACTCTTAATTACACAATTATCAAAAAGGAGTGATTTATCATTGGACTCGAATGATACTATACTATTTATTGTACTGATTGTACTGTTAGCACTATCTGCTTTCTTTTCTTCTGCGGAGACTGCACTTACAACAGTAAACCGAATTCGAATCCGCAACCTTGCCGATGAAGGCAACAAAAACGCAAAAATTGTATTAAAGATTACGGATGATTCTTCAAAGATGCTGACCGCTATACTAATCGGTAATAACATCGTGAACCTTTCTGCTGCATCACTGACCACAACCCTGGCTTACAGTCTCGGAGGCTCCTTGGTCGCAATCGCTAACGGAATTTTAACTGTAGCGATTCTGCTTTTCGGTGAGATTACACCGAAGACAATGGCTACTATCCACGCCGAGAAAGTATCTCTGGCATACGCACAAATCATCCATATATTTATGAAGATCATGACACCGTTCATCTTCATTATCAATGGTCTGACCAACGTTGTTCTTTTCATCTTACGTGTAGATCCGAACGACCACAAACGCGCCATGACCGAGAACGAGCTTCGTACAATTGTAAATGTCAGCCATGAAGACGGAGTTATCGAATCTGAAGAGAAAGAAATGATTTACAATGTGGTAGATCTCGGGGATGCAAAAGCAAAAGATGTTATGGTTCCCCGCGTTCACGTAACATTTGCAGATGTAAACTGCACATATGAAGAGCTGATTGACATTTTCCGTGAAGATAAATTCACAAGGCTGCCGATTTATGAAGATACGACCGACAATGTGATCGGTACAATTAACATGAAGGACTTGTTGCTTTACGATTACGGAAACACAAAAGAATTCCATATCCGGGATATTATGCGAGAAGCTTATTTTACTTATGAGTATAAGAATATTTCCGAACTTCTTGTGGAGATGCGTCAGGCATCCTTTAATATTGCAATTGTTCTGGATGAATATGGTGAAACTTCCGGTTTGATCACACTGGAAGATATCTTGGAAGAAATTGTCGGTGAAATTCATGACGAATATGACGAGAATGAAGAAGATTTTGTTCACAAAATTTCTGACAAAGAATATCTGGTAGAAGGCTCTGTCAATCTGGACGACTTCAATGACCGTCTGGAACTGAATCTGGAATCCGAAGAATATGATTCCCTCGGTGGATTTATCATCGAGCATCTGGACCGGCTTCCGGAACTTGGAGATTCTATTACAACGGAAGACGGTATCCGTCTAGTTGTCGAATCTTTGGATAAGAATCGGATTGAACAGGTTCATGTATACCTGCCGGAGAAGACAGCGTCCGATGAGGATTTTGATGAATAATAAGTAAACATATCTACAAATTCTGTTCCGAACAGTTTTTGTAGATGCATAATAATTAAAAAGAAAAGGCAAGTTCTTAAAAATTCATTTCAGAACATGCCTTTTCTTTATAGCATTTAATGTAATTCAAAATATCTTCTATTAAGCCTCTATAATTTTTAACTCTTATAACTGTTTCCCGTTATGTCTGTGTATCAGGAATAAAAATCCACCGATCACTCCGCCGATCACTCCGGCATAAACAGCAACACACATTACATTTGCTATACAGTCAATCAATGCAATTTTTCCGATTGCCGTGCAGAAGAACATTCCAACTATAAATGTTGTAACACTCCACAGCAATACATTTGCTGATAAAAATGTTCCGTCCTGTGTTTCCGCTCCAAATATTTTTCCTGTCATTTCCCATAAAAATCTCATATTCATTCCTCCCTGCATATGAAACAACTTTCAAGAATGCCTCGGCATTCTTGCTGCGAGGTGCACGTCATGCAATTGCATGACATACTTCTACTGCGCACCTCTGATATCTTAGATGCTCTCACATCTTCATGTGGTCCGCACCATCTCTTTCTTTTCTTCATGTACATTATAGGAACTGCATGTTAAATCAGTTTACAGAGAAATGCTAAATCTTTGTAAAATGTACTCGTTCAGAGCCAGGCAGAATTTTATAAAACAACTGTAAAATAATTACATTTTTAAAGTTGTTTTTAAAATTCTATCTGGCGGATACGCCACACATCACAACTGCTTTTTAGTTGGGACGTTGGGCTCTGGGCGAGTATCTGAATAATTTTAGTTGGGAGGCTGGCTCTGAATGAGCACCTGAACAATTTTAGTCTGGGCGTTGGCTCAAAGCGAGTACCTGAATGATTATTGTATCAAGAGCGTCTCAAATCCGGCTCTCTTAAGTCTTCTCTGTGCCGCCACTGCTTCGTCCAGCATATCATATTCTCCGGAAATCACCCGGTAATATTGTTTCCATTGATCTATATATGCCGGAAATCCACGGTCTTCCAGTGTTTCCTGCTGCCTCGCTGCATTGTTCCGGTTCCGGAACAGTCCGACCTGAATACGGTACTTCGTCTGTTCCACCAGCGTTTCCGGTTCTTTCAGAACTCCGGCATTTTCCAATGTATCCAGGACTCCTGTTGCAATTGCCTGTGCAATATCCTGAAAATTAGAATCAAATAATTCATTATCCGTATCTGAATTGATAAATCCAGCCTCTACAAGTACAGCTGGCATCCGTGTCCGCTTCAACACTACAAGATTCGGTCTTGCTTTCACCCCCAGATCTACAAACCCCACCGTCTCCAATTGTTCATTGATTTCCTGCGCCATCTGATATTTAAGTCCAGACAAATCATAGATCAGACTTTCCACTCCCATTACTTCATTATCTGTCGGATAAGAGTTTCGATGGATCGACAGGAAAAAATCCACTCCTGCCTGATTTGCCTCTACCGCCCGCTCATATGGGGACAAATACACATCTGTTGTCCTGGTGTAAAGTACCTCAATTCCATTTTCCTGAAGAATCTCTCCCACTGTAAGCGTCAGCCTTAATGTATCATCTTTTTCACGGCGCCCCCGATAAACTGCTCCAGGATCACTTCCCCCGTGACCACTATCTAACATCATAGAATATGGCATATTTATTCCTCAAAATCTTTTTATATTATAGTATGACTCAAAAATCAGATAGGTGATTTTTCTAAAATGTGGAAATGTACAGATTTCCAAAAAAATTTCTGCACAGATAAACTTTCACTAGCAATTTCCTTCGAATACTTTTATAGCGCTAAAAAAGGTCCACCGGACCTTTTTGTCGCATGCTTGGCAACAAAAAAACTGCTGCTTCGTCAGATTATCCTTCACAAAGCAACAGTTTTGTTTACTGATTATTTTTACTGATTATTTTTTGCTTATTTATTCTCAATTGCTGTAATCATATCTACTCTGGTCTGGTGTCTTCCGCCTTCGAATTCTGCATTTAACCACTCATCGATGATCATCTTTGCAAGCTCAATTCCGATTACACGGGCACCGAATGCCAGAATATTGGTATTGTTATGCTGTCTGGAAAGTTTTGCAGAATATGGCTCTGAGCAAACAACTGCACGAACACCTTTTACTTTATTTGCTGCCAAAGAGATTCCAACTCCTGTACCACAGATCAGGATACCAAGATCTACATCTCCTGCTGCAACAGCTCGTCCAACTTTCTCGCCGTACTCTGGATAATTACAGCTCTCATATGTATCTGTACCAAAGTTCACAACTTCATATCCTTTTCCTTCCAGGTACTCTACTACCTGATTCTTCATGTCTACTGCTGCATGATCATTACCAATTCCGATTTTCATGACGTTATAGCCTCCTCTTTTCATTGTCGTCTTTTCTTTGACGCCTTTTTATATTATAATAGATAAGATTTCTATTATCAACACAGGTACATCAATTAATACAGAAAGATAACATAAGATTTTTTACACAAGCTTACTTTTAAGCAAGTGCTTGACTTTAATCATCTTACAGCTCAGAAAGAAAGGAACTATTATGATACAATATATTGCCAGCGATGTAGACGGAACTTTACTTCATGGTCACGCAACCACTCTGAATCCAGAATTGTTTGACATTATCCGCCAGCTAAAAGAACATGGGATACATTTTATTGCAGCCAGCGGCCGCCAGTACAAAAATCTCCAACGTCTATTCGCCCCTGTGAAGGATGATATCTCCTATGTTGCAGAAAATGGATCTATGTGTGTACATGATGGCAAGATCGTCTCATTAGGACATATTGATACTGGTCTTATCTACGAAATCGCAGACGCTGCAAAAGAATATGGTCATTGCCACACTTTAATTTCTACAGCCCGAACCGGATATACCGACTCACAAGATTCTGACTACATCGATCATATCCGTAACGATGTTGGTTATGACATGGACGTTGTCCAAAATGTACGTGATATCAAAGAACCTTTTATCAAAATCGCCGTATGTGATTTTGACGGAACTGAAAAACGTCTTCGCGCCTATTTTCAAGAGCGTTTCGCTGATCGGATCAAGATTGTGACCTCTGGAAATATCTGGATTGATTTCATTGCACCGAATGCCAACAAGGGTTCTGCTCTTTCCAATATCGTATCTTCCCTTGGCATGGATCCAAAGAATGGTATCACATTCGGAGATCAGTACAATGATCTGGAAATGTTGCAGCTGTCCAACACAAGCTATGCCATGACGACTGCTGCCACCGGCGTTGCTGATTACGCAACACATACGACAGATTCTGTCGAGAAAACGTTGCGGGAATTTCTTCAAACACTATAAACAATGAATTTATCTAGAACAACCCTTTCACTGCCGGATACAATTTTCTGAACTGCTGATACCGTTCTTCGTATTTCGCTACAAGTTCTGGTTCCGGTTCAATTGTATCCACAACTTTTACAAGCTTTTCGGCAATCGTTTCTACATCTGGATATTCTCCACATCCAACTGCTGCCAGCATTGCACCGCCAAGTGCCGGACCTTCTTCGCTTTCAATCACATCTACTTTTAAGTTCATGACATTTGCAATAATTTTTCTCCACAGTGGGCTTTTTACACCACCACCGCAGATCTTTGTCCGGTCAATCTGAATACCAAGACTTCTTGCCACTTCCAGAGAATCGCGAAGCCCAAATGCTACGCCTTCCAACACTGCCTGTGTCATGTCTGCCCTTGTTGTGTCCATGGACATACCGATAAACATGGCTCTCGCGTCTGGGTCATTATGTGGAGATCGTTCTCCCATCAGATATGGAAGATAAAAAACTCTGTTTTCTCCAAGATTTTTTATGTCCGTCTGCTCTGCGGCATAATCTTTTGTTCCGAGAATTTCTTCATTCCACCACTTATTACAGGACGCCGCGCTCAGCATACAGCCCATCAAATGATAGTGTCCGTCTGCGTGCGCAAATGAATGAAGGGCATTATGCTTATCTACTCCGAATTTTTCACTGGAGATAAAGATTGTTCCTGATGTTCCAAGGGAAATGTTACATCTTCCGTTTCCGACCGTTCCTGTGCCGACTGCCGCTGCTGCGTTGTCTCCAGCACCTGCGATTACCTTTACATTTTCTGAAAATCTCAGTTCTTCTGCGATTTCCGGCCGTAAAGTTCCTACTACTTCGTAACTTTCATGCAATTTTGGCAACTGTTCTTCTGTAATACCACATATATCTAACATTTCTTTTGACCAACATCTGTTTTCCACATCCATGAGAAGCATTCCCGAAGCATCTGACATATCTGTACAAAACGAACCTGAAAGCCGGTAAGCCAGATAATCTTTTGGCAGCATAATCTTTGCGATTTTTTTATAATTTTCCGGTTCATTTTCCTTCATCCAGAGAATCTTTGGCGCTGTAAAGCCTGCAAATGCAATATTCGCTGTATACTCGGATAATTTATCCTTTCCGATGACCTGATTCAAATAGTCAGTCTCTTTTGCAGTTCTTCCGTCATTCCATAAAATTGCCGGACGAATTACCTGATCGTCTTTATCCAGTGCTACCAGCCCATGCATCTGTCCGCCAAAACTGATGCCAGCCACCTGACTCTTATCGCATTCAGATGTCAGTTCTTTTATTCCTTCCATTGACTGCGCAAACCAATCCTGTGGATTCTGTTCTGACCAGCCCGGGTATGGAAAATATAATGGATATTCTTTTGATACAATTTTCTGAATATTGCCGTTTTCATCCATCATTAACAATTTTACCGCTGAAGTTCCAAGATCAACGCCAATATATAACATCACTTTGCCTCCCTCGCATGTTGTTACATCTATCTTACCTCAATTTATAGAACCAAACAACCTTCTTTCTTTGCAAAACGATTGAGCAATTTCCTTTCAAATAATCTCCGCCCGACTTCCTCCGGCTTTTTCCTTTGTCACTATAATTTGTCTGTCAATTCTTTCCTTCAATTCTCCTACATGAGAAATAATTCCAACAAGTTTATTGCCTTCCGTCAATCCAGCCAGCGCTTTTATTGCCTGCTCCAGTGATTCTTCGTCCAACGAGCCAAAACCTTCGTCCACAAACATCGTATCTAGACGGATTCCTCCGGCTCTTGACTGAACTTCATCCGAAAGCCCTAGCGCTAATGAAAGCGAAGCTTTGAAAGACTCTCCTCCAGACAATGTCTTAACGCTTCGTCTTGTGCCATTATAATGATCAATGACATCTAGTTCCAGACCACTCTGGCTTCGATTATTTCCAGCCACAACACTTCTTGCGAGTTCATATTGTCCCTCCGACATAACCATAAATCTTACGTTTGCCCGCTGTAAAATCCGTTCAAAGTACGCCATCTGAACATAAGTTTCCAGCATGATCTTTTCTTTCCCGGAAATGTTTCCATTTGCCGTATTTGACAGTGCTTTCACCAGCGCCCATTTTTGTTCCAAAACTATGATATCTTTCGACTTCTGTTCAATATTCAAAAGAGCTTTTTGATTTGTCGCCAGTCGTAATTGAAGCTCTTTTAACATTCTTTCATAATCAGCTCTTTGTTCCACTAATGTTGTCTTTTTTTCCTGTTCGCGCTCCACAAAAAATTCTCCGAGATTCTCAAGCTGCTTGTTGCATTGCTCCAGTTTCCCTTCTAGCTTTCGCATATCGCCATTCCATTTTTGCAGATTTTTCTGAGCTGCTTCATATTCCGCCCGGCTGTTTCTTTTCACTGTCTGCAGGTTCTGAAGTTCTATCTCAGCCTGTTTCCAGTCTTCATACCTAAGATTCTGCTGTTGCTCTTCAAACTGTTTGTTTTCCATATCTATCTCTGCTTTTAAAGCTGCAATCTGACCAGATATTTTTTCTCGTTCCTCACGTTTCGTAGTAATCTGCTCTTGTATCTTCTGAATCTGATTTTGGAGTAATTGATATCTTTCAACCTTTTTCTTATTACTTTTCATTTGTTCTTGAAGTTTGTATTCTTCATCTGTGAGTCTTTTTTCTTGCTCCTCAATCTGCTTCTGATCCGCCGCCCGTTCTTTTTGAGCATTTACTTTTCCCAATAGTTCAGCCGCCTCCTGGCTGGAAGCCTCCATCTGATTCCTTGCCTGTTCCCATTTTCGCTTAACTTCTTCCAGTTCCTTCTGTGACGGGATATATTCCGTACCACAAGCTTTCTTAGGATGCTCTTTGGAGCCGCACACTGGGCACGCTTCTCCTTCTTTTAAATGCTTTGCCAGCACCCCTGCCTGTCCATCTAAAAATGTCTGATATGCGAGATCATACTCTGTCTTTCTTTCCTTTGCAATCTGAGCTTTATCCACATACTGCTCCTGAATCTCGGAAAGCTTTCCACAAAGTAAATGATACTTCTTTGTATTTTCCACAACCTGTTTTAGTTCTTCTTTTTCAGAATCTAATTTTTCCTTTCGAAACAGTAATTCCGTTTTCCGTTCCGGCTCATTTTCCAATTGTATTTTCTCACTTTCATCATCCTTCAGACGCTTTTGTAACTCTTCTCTTTCAATGTCCTGCGTTTGTAACCTTTCTTTCTCCTCTTTTAGAAATTTTTTTCTTTCTATTATTCTCTTTTTCTTTTCTTCTAGTTCTTGATAAATCGATATCTGTGTCTGAATTTGAGCAATTTTTACTTCCAGCTCCTCTCTATTTTCCTGCTTTTTCTTTTGTCCTTCCCACTCCTGTTGAATTTTTTCACCTTGTTCCTGCACCTTTATATAATCAGCTTCAGCCAATTCAAGCGTACGAATCGTCTGCTCTCTCGTCTGCGCTTTTTGTAAATGCTCTTGTATCTGCTCCAACTCTTTTTGTAGATTCTGAAGCTTGCAATTTATATTTTCCGCTTCTTCCTGATCTAATCCTATCAATTCTTTTATCGCAGCAATTGCTTCTTCCATAGGAAGTTTTGCAAAGTTGATCTCTTCTTTTCCCAACACTCCTTCTAAATATTGATTTACGCTTCTTCTTGCAAATTCCAGCTCATCCGAAAGTTTACCTGATTCCGCTTTCAATTTTTCCTGTAAAATCTGATAACCGCCTGTCTTAAAAATCTCCCGGAAAATTCCCTGTCTTTCTTTTGTATCTGCCAGTAATAATTTTTGAAAATCTCCCTGTGCAATCATCGCGATTTGAAGAAACTGATTTCGATTCAGACCTAAAATTTCAATAATTGCTTTATTCACTTCTTTTTGTTTTGTAACTACACGGCCATCCGGATATGTCAATTCGACCTCTGACCTCTGAAGTGTCATTCCTCCACCTTTTTTTGCCGGCCGTTCATACTCCGGATTTCTCCGGACTTTATATTCCTGCCCCCCATTTTCAAAAAGAAGTTCTACCTCTGTCGGAACCTGCGCATCTGCATATTTTGACCGAAGCATTGCCGGTTCCCGATTCTCACCACTGGCCGCACCATATAATGCATAGACAATACCATCAAAAATTGTCGTTTTACCTGCTCCTGTATCTCCGGTAATCAAATACAATCCACCTGTTCCAAGCCTTTCCATATCCAGTTCCTCGCAACCTGCATACGGTCCAAATGCAGATAGTTTTAATTTTTTCGGTCTCAATTCTTATCCTCCCAGATTTTTTCAATTAACGAATGAATCAATTGCTTCTGTTCTTCATTCATTTCCTGATTATTCTGTTTTTCATATAAATCTTCAAATATATCAAACGGTGTTTTTTCTTCTACTTCCTGCACATCCGCAAATGATTTCCTTCCACGCGTCCTTTGATTGTCATAATCCAATTTCATAAGATTCGGATAAATGACTTGTAATTTCCGTACCGCGTCTGGTATATCTTCTTCATCTGTCAATGTAATATGCATATAACAATTTCTGTCCAGACTGTCATAATAAGATTTTTCCGCCACTTCCATATAGCTTCCTTTTATCTCATACCAGTCATGTAAAGGATTCAATTCTTTTGTTCGAATAACTACATTTCCCTTTTGTTTCATTTCTACGATTGTCACAGACTTTTTGTGGTGAATCTCCGAAAAGGAATATTTTAACGGAGTTCCACAATATCGCACTGTCTCTCTGCTAATCTTCTGCGGTCCGTGAATATGGCCCAGTGCTACATAATCAAAATTTTCGAATACATTTACATCTACATTATCTGTTCCCCCCACAGAAATCTCTTCCGACTCACTTCTCTTCGCCCCAGTTACAAACTGATGTGTCACGATTACATTTCTTTCATCCGGATTTACTTTCATCTGCTCCACTGCAACGCGCAAAGCATCTGTATAGTTTTCCACCTGTTCCTCTTCAAAAAAATGCTTTACGTTTACTGGCTTTACAAATGGTAACAAATAAATATTAACCGGTCCCCATTCATCTGTCAGTACAATCGAATCTGTATTTCCAGAATATGCCGGTGCAACATACACACCACTTTCTCTCATCAATCGACCACCAAATGCAATTCTCTCCGCGCTGTCATGATTACCACTAATTATGAATGTCTGCACTTTTTTTCTTGATAACTGACACAAAAAATCATCAAATAACTGGATTGCCTCTATAGGCGGTATTGATTTATCGTAGACGTCTCCAGCAATGAAAACTGCCTCCGGCTTTTCTTCATCAACGACAGTAAGTATTTTCTTCAAAATATCTCTTTGATCTTCCAGCATCGAAAACTCATTCACACGTTTTCCCAGATGCAAGTCCGATATATGTATAAATTTCATGGCAGCCACACCTCATTCTTATTTTTAATCTCATGTGCTTTTATTATATCGATGTTTTTTTCTGTAATCAACCATTCTCTCTCCTGACTATATCACTCAAAATCTTTCCTGTGTAATAAATACAAAACCCCAGAGTCCTAAAACTCTGGGGCATATATCATATGTGATTTTCATCTTAATTTTTCATCTTAAACTTAATATAAATTTTTGATTATCTTTTCATATCTTCTTAAATGTCCGCAAAGCCTTATTTTATCAGCTTTACGGGCATTTCTCTTTTCGGCTGATACTTCCAAACAGCTACGTTTCATCACGTTTTCTCACGGTCAATCGTGGTAAATATCGTGGTAAAACTTTAAGCTATCATGCTTCTTAATTCTGCCTTGACGTTCTCTATGGACGCATGGGCGTACAGGTTCAGCGTGATACTGATGTTTGCGTGTCCCATGATATACTGTAAACTCTTAGGGTTCATGTTCCTGTTCGCAAGTCTGGTACAGAACGTATGACGCAGGATATGGGGCGTTATCTTTGGTAAGCTGTCCTCATGGCTCTTGTTATATTTCTTTCTCAGATTAGCGAAAGTAGAAGTATAATAGGCATTCGTCATAGGAAAGCCTTTCCCGTTCAGAAAGAGGAAACCACTGTACCCGTCTATCTCTGTCGGCTCTGCCTTTGCCTTGTTTGCCATGACACGCTCAAATGCCTGTTTCACTTCCTCACTCATGGGAACATCACGCACACCGCTTTTTGTCTTTGGTGTTTCGATATAATAGCCCGTTTCCTTGCTGGATAATAGCTGGTGGTCTACATGGATAACGCCGTTTTCAAAGTCTATATCCTGCCTTGTCAGTCCGCACAGTTCCGAGATACGAAGCCCTGTCTTTAACAGTATTACGATTGCGTCATAATACTTTTTATATACCCTGTCCCTGCTGGCAAAGGACAAGAGCCTTTCTTCCTGTTCCTCGGTCAATGCCTGCCGTGGTGTCCTGTCGTCCTCTATGACCTCATTCAGCTTGAAATCAAAGGGGTTCTTCCTCACGAGGTCGTCCGCTATGGCAATGCGGAATGACGCATTTAACGAGCGTTTATAATTGCTTATGGTCTGATAAGCATAGCCCTTGTCTTTCATGCGTAACGCCCATTCCTTAGCGTCTGAAAGGCGTATGCTGTCAATGCTCCTAGCCCCCAGTATATCGCCCTCTAATGTCCGCATGAGCTTTTTCCTGCCCTGTCTTGTGCTTTCCTTTACGTTGGCTCTCTGGGCGTTCTGTTTGGCGTATAGCTGGCACAGCGTCATTTTTCCGCCTGTTGTGTCGATACCGTCCTGTAAATCCCTTTGTATCTCCGTTTCTAATTCCCTTAGGGATTTCCCGTCCCTCTTGCCTTTAGGTACGAGGTCTGTCGGCACAAGTTTCCATGAATAGGCATACCTTGTCTTTCCTGCCTTGTCCACATATTTGTATAAGTATCTTCCGTCTGCTCGCTGGCTCTCTCCTGTCTTTAAGAGGCGACCTTTACTGTCCCGTCTTTTTTCCGACATTTCTTATCTGCTCCTTTCGTAAGAAAGAGCCTTGATATGACTTACTGAAATAATATCACATACAAGGCTCTTTTGCATTAGATTGCGTCTGTTTTATCCATAAATTTCTCAAACTGTTTTTTCTTAATCAAGATACGGTTGCCGTTCATCACATACCAGTCGCCGTGTCGGTTTTCTTCTACCAATCGGCGTAGCTTGTTCTGTCCGATTGTGAAGTATCTTGACGCTTCCTCAATGGTAAGGGTGTATTTTTCCCATACAGGAATATCAATCTTTTCGTTCATCATGCCACCCCCCTACCTGTTCTTTGTGTCATACTGGACGTAGGGTATCAATTCTGTCCTGTCTATCCGCTGTAAATGGGCGGTCAGCTTGCTGGAAAGGGAAGTGCTGTACCTTGCCTTATCTACCATATCCCCGACACGTTCCAGCCCACCTAAAGCGTCATGGGATTCGAGGAAGTAAAAGCCTTTGACAGCGGATATGACACCACCCTCTGTAAGCCACTGTTGCGTTTCTTCAAGGGAATTATGCGGTGTGGGTACATGGAGTTTTAAAAGTTCCACAGCCCCTAAAAAGCGTTGCCAGAAACGGCACGTTTTCCACCTGCTCTTGTTGCTCTCATTCCTGTTTGCTACGACAAAACGCAGGTTGTCCGCCAGCAGTCCGAAAGCCAGTTCCCCAATCTCCAGCGGTCTTGCCTGAAATGCCATAGCAAAGGCATGAGCCTTTTCATCACGCAGTTGCATTTCCGTCCGTTTCCAACTCCCGACTTCATCAAGCGTCCTGTTGTATTTGCCGCACACTTCCTTGTCCTTGTCATAAAAGCGGTAGGAAAGCCCCGATTTTCCAGCCCCGATATAGACGGTCTTTGCGGTGTCAAAATCATCAAACTTGCTCTCGTCAAAATGGTAGCCCTCACTGTTGGCGATAAATTCCTCTTTTTCACATTTCTTCTTTATCTGCTCTATGGTAAAGAACGGCGTTTCGTTCCTGTCGTCAATGGCAACGTCCAGCCTTGTGAAATGGTAGTTTCCAGCCCCATATCTCCTTTCACAGCGTCCGAACATATCCCCAAAGGTCAAGCCGTTGTTATCGAGGATACGGAAAATATCATCACACCCCCTGCCTGTCATCACGAGATAACAGCCCAGCCCTTGTGGGTTGTCCTCTGTCTTTTTTGCGTCGCCCGATACATAAATATCTCCGATTTCCCAACGCGCCTGATACGTCTTAAATTTGACCGTTGCAGGATAGACATTAAAAATATCGGTCGGCAAGCATAAAATGTGCCGTATCACATCTTCTGCCGTTGCCGTATCAAAGACAATGCTGATGTAATCAATCTTGACGGATAAATTTTCATGTGTTGCGATAGTGCATTACTCCTTTCGTACTCCCCGTTTTTTTGCGGGGTAAAAATCGTGTTTTGTCCTTTATTTATCACAGTTTCTAGGTACTATGACATGTATGCGCAGGGCGGTGTTACATATACGCCCTGTACGGAACGCCTACGGCGTTCCTTTTCTTCCTGCACCAGCCCCGTTCTTAACGCTCACGAGCCTTTGGGAGGCTCGTGGCTAAACGGGGCAGGCACAGGAAGAAACACCGTTTTCGGTCGGATAGTCCATGCCTATTCATGCTATCAAAGCGAAAATAACTCTTTTCTATGCCTACTCAAGCGTGTGATTGACCTCATTGTGCTTAATCACTATATCCTCCATGAGAATAACGCCGTTAGAATTACTTGTCAAGAACTTTTTCTTGACTTTTTCGGCTATAATAAGTATGATAGGCTTATAAAGGAACGAAAAAGCCGGGAAAGGAAAAGATATAAGAAGTTATGGAGCATGACACAAAGAAAATAAATTTTTTAGGGGAGAACATACAGACCATAAGAAAACACAGGAAAATGAAACAGCAGGAGCTTGCGGACGCCATCGGTATCAATATGCAGAGCCTTTCTAAGATTGAACGAGGGGTAAACTATCCCACCTTTGACACGCTGGAAAAGATAATGGACGTACTGGAAGTAACACCGAATGAATTGTTGTCGGGAGAATGGAAGTTTGTCCAACAGGCGGAAAAAGAGGTATGCAAGTTTTTACGGACGGAAGAACGCCTAAATGCAGAACTGAAACACGGACACTATGATAACTTCTTTGACAGTGAAGAAGAATGGCTAGAGTATGAGTTGGAGCAGTTGCGGAAATACATCACAGACTATATCAAGGGAGAGGACATACAAGCGTCCGACCTTTACCCTATCAAAACATTTATCCAGCACTTGAAATTTCAGAAAGTATTAGACCGTTATGATGATTTATACAGCATGGATATGTTCGGGGAAAGCACAGACGGACACAAGTACGGTACACCTTATCAGGTTGTAAAGAGGATAAATCCCAACTCAAAAGAAGATATGGAGCTGTTGCGGGAAGTCTTAAAGGACAGCCATTTTGACAACGGGGACGAGTAGCCTTTTTCCTCTTGCAAAAAGATACAGCAAACAAAAAGCCCAGATCAAGAGTGCAAGCACCACTTCTAAAGAAGTGGCAGGCTCTTGACAGGGCTTTTTCTTTTCTGTTTATGGCAGACAAGAGAAAAAAGGATAGCTATATTGTATAGTTTCTCTAATAATTTTAGAGCAATGAATTTATCACAGGTACTTCGTCTTTTCATTGTAAAAGTACAATCGTGGAAAGCACTAATATTGGCACTTTGATTTTGTGCATTATGCACAAAATATGATAGCAACAAAGAGGTCATATATAAAATAGAAACAAAAATAACTTGACATTTAATGAAATATATGTCATGTTGAGGTTAGTAAAAACAGTACGTGACATAAAACTATCAAAAAGTAAAAAAGAGAAAGGAGGTTTATCGAATGAGAGCAAAGAAGTTGAGAACGAAAGTAGTTGGTCTTGTAGCAGCAGTTATGGTTGTCGGCGCTCCACTTACAGCGTGGGCTATTGATGTAGCGGGTGGAGATTTGTACTACAATGGAGGGCAAACAGACACCATTGTATATTCCGAAATTGGGCGTAAAGCAGGTATTAGTCGCAACTACATGGTAAAGGCAACTGTAAAGGTCGGCGGAGATACATATACCAGTGGATTCAAGTCAAACTACGCTTACAAAGATGCAAAGAGAGTTTGGTGGGCGAACGAAACATCTTATTATATTATTATCCATATTAAGTAAAATAGTTCAAACACCTAGGGCGGGGCTATTTGTCCCGCCCTATTTTATACATTTCTTCAAAGAAAGGGGCGTATGTTATGAAAAAATTTTTAAAGATTTTTATTTTCCTTGAAGTCATACTCTTTGCATATATTTTTAATACTTCTATTTACAACATTTATGAAAAGAATAACATTGCTACTGAGAATTTAAAAGGGTATGTTTTAGAAGAAACATCGCCAGAAATTCTCGACAAATTTTATACAATATTTACAGAAGAATATTCTCAAAATAAATTAGAACTCATTAACAATACGCTCACTTCCACAGATAAATCTGTTTATGATTTATATTGCTATCCATTAAATGAGTTTACACAAAAACAGCCTATATCTTCCTCTATTTTGTTTCAATATCATGAATTGCAAAAGGAAGATTTTTTAGATAGTGTTGGTGTATTCTATACAGATTTACCAGCTAACGCAATTAAAGAGATAGCTTCTCAACTGTCCGTCGCAATAAATAACTTTGAAAATGACGCTATTCCGTATAGTATGGTATTAGAATTGAATCTTCTGAATTTTGTAATCTTATTTATTGTACTTCAAATCATATACTGTATTTATACGTCTTATAGTTTGAAAAAAATAGGTATTAAAAAAAGCATGGGCTTTTCTACTATACATATTTTAAAGGAGCAAATTACCAGTGTAATAAAATATTTTGCTGTAATATGTTTAGTATTACTGTTCTTGCTAAATTTATATTACGCATTAACAAACAGATATGATTTTTCTTATTTAGCAACAAGTGTACTGTTCTTTATTGGTGTTTTAGCTATAAATATACTTTGTGTTTTAATTACAAGTATTTTAATTAAGTTTGTTTCTTTAGAGGCAATGATAAAAAATAAGACTTTAAATAGCGGCACAAATATTGTAGTTCAGGCTATAAAAATAATTTTTTCGGTAATAATCGCTATCACTATTATTTCATTGCTGAATCAGGGGAACTCATTTAGACAAAGCCAACAAGCTGTTTTAGATTATAAGTATCTGGACGGATATTATACCGCTAATGGTTTTAATTCATCGGAGTATGATTATGCGTTAGCAAACACAGACATATTAGAAAAATATTCTGAACAAACATTAGAGATGTATAATCATAACCATTCACTACTATGTGATTTTAGGACAGACGGTGGTTTGCAGACATCACGCCCCTATTATGAACAACAGCTTGTTATTGCAAATAGAAATTATCTGAATGAATTTTCAAATATCCAGCTCAGTGGAAAACCATTGGGAGAAGATATATTTAGTGAACCAACAGTATTAGTTCCACATAAATATAAGAATGATGAAAATTCTATTAGCGAATATATTAAGCAAGAATATTTCCGATTGATGAATTACAATCAATTTTATGGAATACCGGGAGAAGAAAAAACTATTGATAAATTTAATGTTGTTTATATAGACGATGATTCTACGATAAAAGTCAATACAGAAAATGGTTTTTCGGATATGGCTAATCCTGTTATCATTGTTGATACGGGCAATTTTGCAGGACTTTACTATTTGGATTCTTTAAATACAAGGTGTTTATTTTTTCAAATGGAGTCAAGAGAAGATTTTTCTTCTTTGTTATCAGAATATGATTTAGAGCAATTAGTTACAGCTGGAACATTACTTACACCTTATTTAATGCAACTTGAAAATGTGACATTCGTTCTTAAAACACTCACTATGTTTACGATTGTCTTTATAGTGTCTTTACTGTTTATTTTGTATATTTCAAATTATGTGGACATTTTTGTAAATCGAAAGAGATATGCGGCAAAAGAGATTTTAGGATTCTCTCATTTTAGGACACTGAAAAATCGGTATATTTTTTGGGGAATCGAAATAATTATATCAGGCGTATTAACTGCTATAAATTATTATTTTGCTTGCCTTTTTGCGATTATACTTATTGACTACATATTCTGCGAATTGCTTTATAGAATTTATATCTCAAACGCTTTATATGAGATTGAAAAGGGGGCATAAGTATGTCATTGATTACATTAAAGAACGTCAAAAAAGAATATGGGAAAAATCAGGTTCTATTTGAAAATTTATCTTTAGAAATAGAAAAAGGCGAATTTGTGGGGCTTGTAGGGAAAAGCGGGGCAGGTAAAACGACACTTTTAAATATAATAGGATTGATTACTGATATATCCGAGGGAACAATCACTATTGATAGTCATAAAAATTTGTCCATGAACGGTAAAAATGCTATGATTTTGAGAAGATATACAATAGGCTATCTATTTCAAAATTATGGACTAATAGAAGATGAAAGCGTGTTGTGGAATTTAAAATTAGCTCTTGAATATAAAAAAGTAAAAAAAGAAGAAAAACTGAAACTAATCAATAAGTATTTAAAGCAATTTGAGCTAAGTGACATGCTTAACAAAAAAGTATATCAGTTAAGCGGTGGAGAGCAACAGCGAATTGCAATTATTAAATTGATTTTGCAAGGAAGTCAGATTATATTAGCTGATGAACCAACTTCTGGACTTGATAAAGAGAACGAATTGATAGTGATGAAACTTTTGAAAGAATTAAATGAAAAGGGCATTACTATAATCATGGTCACTCACAACATGAATTTGTGCGATTGTTTTTCCAGAGTTATAAATGTAGAAAACTTTAGATAGTTTGTTAAAGGGAGATACGCGGTTTTATTATACGTGCAATCTCCCTTTATATTTCGTCATATCAAGACTCATATTCAATTATGGTAAATTCGTGGTAAAACACTTATTTTTTCAAGTGATGAACAGCCCTTAAATGCTGTATTTATGCGGATAATCGGATTTTCTATATCAAGTTTTATCTAAATTTTCATAAGAACATCTTTTCCTGAAATACCTGGTTCTGTCATATGAATTGGATCAAGAATTCGACTCAGTTCCTCTTCATCCATAATATTTTCTTTCAAAATCAAGCTTCTTACAGATTCATTGGAATTAATTGCTTTTTTCGCAATGTCTGCTGTTTTTTCATAACCTACATGCGGACAAATCGCTGTAATGATTCCTACACTGTTTTCTACCAACTGACGACATCTTTCTTCATTGGCCGTAATTCCTACGATACAATTATCTACGAGTGTCTCAACTGCATAGCCAAGCGTATCGATAGACTGGAACATACAATAGAAAATGATCGGCTCAAATGCATTTAATTCTAACTGTCCTGCTTCGGCTGCCATTGTAATTGTCATATCATTTCCAATAATATTAAACGCTACCTGATTAACTACTTCCGGAATAACCGGATTTACTTTACCAGGCATAATAGAGGAACCATTCTGTTTTGCCGGAAGATTAATCTCTCCAAAACCAGCACGCGGACCGGATGACATAAGTCGAAGGTCATTAGACATTTTTGAAAGTGTTACGGCACATGCTTTCACTGCACCGGAAACAGCAACAAAGGAATCCAGATTCTGTGTTGCATCTATCAGATCAAATGCCTGTATAAACTCCATTCCTGAAATTTCTGAAAGGTTAGGAACAATTCTTCTCAAATAATTCTCATCTGCATTGATACCTGTTCCAATGGCGGTTCCTCCCATATTGAGAGTACGCATCTCATCCATTGCCTTGTCCATTCTGTGGATATCTCGCATGATCGCTACTGAATATGCTTTAAATTCCTGTCCCAGACGAATCGGCACTGCATCCTGCATCTGCGTACGTCCCATCTTGATTACATGATCAAACTCTTTCGCTTTTTCATTAAGCGCATCATAAAGACGCAGAAGTTGTTTCTTTAAATTCTGCAACAGATGAAGTGAAGTCATCTTTCCGGCAGTTGGTATGACATCATTTGTCGACTGGCCACAGTTCACATCATCGTTCGGATTTACAATTGTATAATCTCCTTTTTTTCCTCCAAGAATCTCAATTGCACGATTGGCAATGACTTCATTGGCATTCATATTTAAAGAAGTTCCTGCTCCCCCCTGTATAGGATCTACTATAAAATCATCATGAAATTTTCCTTCAATAATCTCATCACAAGCCTGTACAATAGCCTGTGCTTTTTTCTTCTCAAGAATACCGACTTCACAGTTTGTAATAGCTGACGCTTTTTTGATATATGCAAGACTGTTAATAATCTCCGGATGCATATTCAGACCTGTGATGTGAAAGTTTTCTGCTGCACGCAAAGTCTGCACTCCATAATATACCTCTTCCGGAATATCCTTTACCCCAATAGAATCTTTTTCTACACGATAATCCGTTTTTTTCATATCGTCCATAGTTACTCTCCTTTTACCATTCATTCTCCCAGCGAATCATTTTGGTTCGTTTCTTTTAGTTGTCCTTATTATATATACCTGCTATAATATAATCAAATACATATATTTTTATAGATTATATAGCTTAAAAGTTATATTTTCAAAGGGGGATAATATGTTTCAAGGAATGAAATATGTCTATGAAGTATATAAAGAAAAAAGTTTTTCAAAAGCTGCCGCCAGCCTTTTTATTTCGCAGCCTTCTTTAAGTGCAAATGTAAAACGAATAGAAAATCGCATCGGTTCTCCTATCTTTGACCGAAGCACAAAACCCTTACAACTGACAGAGGTCGGCGAACATTATATACAGGCCATTGAAAAAATTATGTATATTGAAAATAATCTGAAAAATTTTATTCGCGATTTAGGAGATTTAAAAACCGGAACACTCAACATAGGCGGAAGTAACTTTTTTTCTTCATGGGTACTTCCTTCTCTTATCGCTGATTTTTCCCAAAAATTTCCTAATATCCAGATTTCTCTCGTAGAGGAAAGCAGCGCGAATCTTTCTCTGCTCCTCCAAGCAGGAAAACTAGATTTAATGATCGATAACTGTATTTTAGATGAGCAGATTTTTGATCACTATGTTTATCAAAAAGAACATCTTTTACTTGCCGTTCCCAAAAGCTACTCCGTAAATACCCGACTGCAAGAATATCAGATTCCTATTGAGACCATTCATGACGGTAGTTTCCTTTCTCCGGAGGTTCTTTCCGTTCCACTAAACAGTTTTGCAAATGAGCCCTTTATTATTCTACGTTCAGATAACGATACCGGTAAGCGTGCTCTAACGATTTGCCAGGAAAACAACTTTACTCCGCATACAATTTTTCGACTAGATCAACAGATGACCGCCTATAATATCGCCTGTTCTGGAATGGGGATCACTTTTATCGGGGATCTCCTGCTCGCAAGCGCACCGGCAACTTCAGAACTTATTTTTTATAAACTTCCCGGCAAGAACTGTAATCGAAATGTATCATTTTACTGGAAAAAAGGACGCTACATCAGCAGAGCTATGGAAGAATTTCTAAAAATTGCTCTCCCTCAATAACACTGGAAATAGAATTTCCTATGAAATAATAAAATCAGGAGCACCCGCCTCACAGATGATCCTGATTTTATTATTATATTTTTACATTCTATATAGCAAGAAGATTCTTGATTGCTTCCATATAAATCAGAACAGCTTCTTCCATCTCGGATACAAGAATATATTCATCTGAACCATGGATACGATAATCTACTCCTAGTTTTTCCGGTCCAAATGCAATAATATTTTTCAATGTTTTTGCATAAGTTCCCCCACCAATTACCATTGGCTCATTTTCCGTATCTCCTGTCACATCAACATACGCTTTGTATAAGGCCTCTACCAGCGGTGACTCTCTTGGGAAAAACAATGGATTCCCGATACTGTTAATTTCAATTCGTCCATTTTCATCCTCTAATTTTCCTTCACACATACTGCGGATATCTTCCTCTTTAAATGTAACCGGAACACGGATATCAATTGTACAAGAGATCACACCATCTTCTGTTTTCACAATTCCGTTACAAAGTGTCAATTCTCCATATGCATCTTGGCATTTTAATCCAACTCCAACTCCATCACAAGAAGTTCCAATATGTGAATTATAGAATTTTACAAAGTCATCTTCGAATCCAACTTGCTCCAGACATTCAAATATCACGCCTGCTGCATTCACACCAAATGTCGGTGTACTTGCATGTGCCGGAACACCTTTCGCTTCAATATGGATTTCTCCATTCTCTTCTGTAACTTTATATTCCTGAAGTTTTGTGTTAGCAAAAGCGGCTTCCAATTTTTCTTTCAGACCATCTTCTGCCGGAATAACTGCTGTGCAGTTATCACATACTGCATTAGATACAAAACCACCATTCATAGCAATAATCTTTGTGTTCTTAGAATACACAGTCATACCCATATGACCTTTTTCTCCATGAATACATGGGAAACTTGCATCTGGAGTAAATCCACAGGATAACTCCTCAGCTACTTCATTATAATGCTGCATACATCTAGAACCTGTTTCCTCATTACATCCCATAATAAGACGAACACGTTTATTAAGTTTTACGCCTGAATCACGCAGTAATTTCATCGCATAAAGAGCTTCCATCACAGGTCCTTTGTCATCTGTAGTTCCACGTCCATACACATAATCACCTTTACGTGTCAATTCGAATGGATTATAGCTCCAATCTCCACCTACAGGTACAATATCAAGATGTCCGGCGATACCAACAATTTCGTCTCCTTCTCCCATCTCTGCATAACCACAATAATTGTCCAAATTCACTGTACGGAATCCCATCTCTTCCGCAATTTGAAGTCCTACGCTAAGTGCTTTAGCTGGTCCTTCTCCAAATGGCTTTCCTTCTTCCGGTGTGCCAAGCTGTGAATCAATTGCTACCAATCTTCCCAAATTAGCAACCATCTCTTCTGATAATGCATGAATCTTTTCTTTCATCTTAATTTATCCTCCAATTTTTTTATTATTATTGTTAAAATTTTTAATTCTATAACGTATATAATCCATGTAGGATCACGTAATAGTCCCCTCGCTCGTTGCATCGTCTTTACGCATCAAAATCGGCTTCAAATACTCCTTCCGGTGTGCGCATTGTCAAAATACCAAGATTAAAATCTTCATCTCGGATTGTAATATGATATTCAAAAACAACTTCCTCATCAAATTTAGACAATAACAAATACTCTCCATTTTCTTTTCTGGCCAACTATTATTATCCTATCATAACTTCCTGTAGAATACAATTTATATGCTACAGCGTTCTCACTTTTCTATTATATTAAAAACCCCAGAAGTGAACCGACCCCCAGAAGTTAGACCAAAAAATCTAACTATTGGGGGTCGGTTCACTAAGCGGTTATCTTTGATATCTTAATAGTAAAGCGGACTAACCGTCTATCAGTAGCACTCTTTTTCTATAATCATATTATCAAGTATCTGTGGAAATGTCAAAAAGTTCTTACCTTATTTCAAATAGCCCTGGCATGCCTATTTTCTCAGCTATTATATTTGCTTTTGAACTTGTGATGTTTGATAACAATTTTGTTGGCAAACTTTTCGATTTTTGCAATAACTCTCCCGTACTCATTTCCAAATTGAAAGCCCTTTTTATTGTTACCAATCCTTTTACTCCTTCTTTCGGCATTTTTATTAAATATAGATCACCATAGTCAACTCCTCTTACATCTTCTCCATCTATATCTTCGATTTCAAATCCTTTTTCCATCCATTTATTAAAATCCGGAATAATTTGATACGGACTTTCCAAATCATAATCACCCGCATCTACCAGATAAACGGTTTTCGCTTCTTTTTCCTGCTTCATCAGAAAGACCAGGTCACCACCATCATCTCCAACAGCAACGATATCTGGCTGATATATATTTACCTGCAAGTCTTTATTCATAGCATCTAATTCTTCAAGCGAATAGAATGTGCAGCCATTCTCTAAGCTCAGACCATCATATTTACATATGAACTCTTTATATACTGCTGGCAGTTTATATTTTTCTTCCTTTAATTCAAATGGTAAAGCCTTACTTTTTTGCAAATTATCAAACAACCTTTTCTCAAATCTTTTTCCGTCATTTACATACATTCTTCCTGATTTACTGAAAGATACTTCCGGTATCATTTCTGTCTTTATACTTAAATTTATAAACTTTGCAATCGGATCAAAATTAATTAAATTATGCGGTTCCGGAAAATTCTTCTCTATATTAAATTCTTCATATTCTTTTATAAAGCTCTTATGTTCGGGCATCTTAATCTTATCAAGTAATGGACTGCCTTCCAAAAACTTCATAGCTATATGATACAAACCATGTATAAATATTGCCACCATCTTTCCCAAAGTTTGAATGTCTTTATCCAGCCCATAAATGTGTTCATTAATCCACTTACATTTTCCCATAAGATCACACAATTCCTGTAATCCGCAATTAACTCCGTCCACATCTTTCTGATATAAATCATAGAAAAATTTTGCTAGTTTTAAATCAAATTGTGTCCGTTTTTTCTCCATAAATGTACTTAATTCTGCCTGCGCTTTCTTTCCCACCTCATCATCATGATATGTCATGGCATAAACCATATTATAATACGGAGCTGAATAACTGTAACTAGCAGGTCCTGCCTCAAACGGCATGATTTTTTCCAACAGCTTGTAATCATTACAAGAATAAGCAATCACAGCTTCGATGAAATTAATTGTCTGTGTTCCTCCGCTATTCGCTCTATTTCTATAAATGCAATTGAAACGATTTTCCTGATAAATCCCATTCAACATATAAGCCATATCACCGGTTATAAAAGCTTTATTTATTCCTGCAAACATAAGTCTATTGCTGCGCAGCAAATTAAAATACATATTCCAGAAGTATCCGTCTGCTTTTCCCAATTCGACTTTCTTTTTAAATTCAGCTATAGCCCTTTCAATATCACTCCAAAGTTCATCTTCACCAGACTCACCCATTATTTTTTCATATTTTTGTTGATAACTTTTTGCTGCCTTTACCATAACTTATCCCTTTCTCAATTCTACAACCCACAATTATCTGACATCTAATTATATTAAATTTCTTTTACCTCTTTTTGAGGAACGCAATTTAATTTTTTTACCATAAATTCAAATATTTCCGCTTCATATCCAGACGAATACAATAACTGAAAGTTATTACATCGATGAATAATAATATACTTTTGTGTATTTCCCCAAAATTCAACCTTAAAAGTTGCTGTCAATATTCCGTTAAAAAATATTCGTTTTATACCTTTTACTTTGAGAAAGTATTCGTTATTTTTTTCAAAAAAATCATACTCTAATGTATCATTGGCATTATGAGTTTTCAGTTGCCGAATTATTTCACTTTGAGACATTTCTGTTTCAAATATCAGATTCTGTCCTGCATTTATATATGTCCCGTTAGAATATTTCGTATATCTCTTCCAACGTGTTACGATAATTATCACCGAGCTAATCAACAATATACAAAAAAATATATAAAAAACAAGCGTACTGTTCATATTACTCCCTTTCCTCGATTTATTTTTGTAATATCAACTGCGTTTATTGATATAGCGATTTTCGTATTTTAATAATTTATAAATCAAGTTTATCTAATTACTATAATCGGAACTCTTCCTTCTGATTTTTAAACTATTATAAATTATCAATCTCAATATCGCACTGCATTTCTTTTGCTTCATTCATCGCCTCGCTTAAAACGGAAATCAAATCTCTTCCATCACTGGTAACAAAATAATTAGACAAATCTGTAATATCTGAACTAATATTATTTCCCCAAGGCGGTGTTAAACTTAAGTCTTCAGCATCCCATATTACATCAGAGGGCGGAAAATTTTTCAGTTCTTTTCTTACTTTACGCAATTCCTCTAGCCCTTCATTTAAATCTTGATTTTTTAAACATCCTTGATATAATTCTCCCATTAATTTGGGATAAACACGCCCCCATTTCCCATGTTCGAGCCGAATACATATCGTAGAAAAAAAAGAATGCAAAAAATCACTTGTTCCAACTTGAAACCAATAATAGCCTACTTTAAACCCTACCGCCATATCATCCCTCCACTATTTGCTATGCAATGCCACCGTTATCTGACTTTTTTTGTAAACTCACAATTTCGTTAAACCATTAAATCGTATTCTCTCGGGCTTTGAGCACCTATAGTTACAAATCGTAACTGCTCCTTTTTACTATAAGCATTTTTTAATATCATATATCCATTGATAGTTGTAGAAGCATATCTTTTCATAATTTTTCTTAAATCATTGAAGATTTCTTTGCTAATTTTATTGTCATACCATATTGTAGATACAGTTGTAGGCACAATTGTATTTTCATCATATAATCCGCCAAGATTAATAGAAACACTCGTTTCATTCAGATATTGAGATATATGTTTATATTTATCAAAGCATATTGATTTGTCATCTTTTATAACAAGATATTGATTTCCTATGTGACTTCCATTGAGAGAAATACCAAAATAAATAGTTTTAGTAATATCATCAATTTTATTCTCATTTCTACCACATTTATAATATTTAACTAAATTAAGTTCTTGAAATTCATAAAATACACTTTCTAAATCTTTTCTTGTTCCAAATACTCTAAAACTTCTTGAAGCCATTTGTTTTTCCCCTAAAGCCAAGTTTGCATTGCGTTTTTCTAAGTATACCATATTGCATAACAAAACTCTATTCTTACCTTTTTATACAACTCAAAACCCCAGAAGCCTAAGCCTCTGGGGTTTTGAGTTAATATTCTGATAACAAATCTCTTGTATATGCGCCAATCTCACGACTTCGTCGTTCGTTCGCGGGCATTCGTAAAATGCCCACTTCCAAGGCGAAAAAAAGAGACTTGCAAGCAAGCTTGCAGTCTCTTTTTTTCGCCTTGATTGGCGCTTTATTCATTGCTTTCGCGTATATTACTCGATGATTGTAGCAACACGTCCTGATCCTACAGTACGTCCACCTTCACGTTTGTGAGGTTCTTAAAATCTCATTATTTTCTGTGATTTTCGTGTCTTTATTGTCCTGTGTTATAGGATTTCTACGCTATATTTCTGTTCTCTTCATTTTTTAGTATCAAAACGGTATCACAGCCAGATTTTCATGAGCTGTCAACTTTCCGGTTGCAGATTCCCACCTTGACTGTTATAATCGAAACATGGGTGCTATCATAACGGTAGGCGGTTAGTCCTTCAGCAGAGGGACTGTGACCCTCTGATTACATAGAAACTCGAAAGAGAATCCACTGGAAAGGAGGGCTAAGCCATGAGTATTGTTGATTTTATAGCAGTAGTGAGCTTCGGCTTAACCTGCTTTGGTCTTGGATATACCTTTGGCAAGGATAATAATAAACCACAAAAATAGCCGCCCTGGTCTGGTAAACTAAGCGGCAATTTTTGTCAAAACATATATCGGACTAACCGTCTATCGGTAGCACTCTTTTTCTATAATCATATTAGCACGCATGTGTGAAAATGTCAAAAATTTTCTTCATTCTTGGTTATTAATCTCCTTGATCAACTGTACTGCCTTCTCTGCATCATCGGTTTTCACGAATATATCCACACCATATATTCCAAATCCAGGTGCCCCATGCATTGCAACATTCGCACCTGCTTCCTGCGAAAAAGCTGCTATTCCATTTTGCTTTAACATTTCTACAAGTTGTTCTGTCTCTACTATATTCTGTGCATTATAAATTTTTGTCCATTCTGCCTTAGATAGGGAAGTTTCCTTTTTCTCCGGAACATTTGACGAATTCTGGTTTCTTTTTCGATCAATAAATGCCAAGAGCCTAAGAACAATAAATGCCACAATAGTAATACCAATCAGAAATCCCACTGCTAATCGTGTTACCTGTGTTTCTGTAGCTCCCATTCTAAATAAACATATGCCATAGATGACTGTAAAAATTCCTGCACATATCACACTGGTGAAAAAATCGCGCCATATAGTAGCACTTTTGGGCAAACATTTATCCCATATTCCATTGTACACCATAATAGAAGCATACAGAATTCCTCCTACCAAAGCAGTTGCTGTCTCTCCTAAAACCAAGCGAATATCCACCGTTAATAACATCTGAATAATAATCGCTAACACACTAATCACAAACATTGATGCAAATGCAAGATTTCCAGCCTTTAATGCTTTTTGTTTCACCCATTCTTCATACACCGCCACTTTGTCCAGTGTTTCTTTCATCTCTTTATTCATAGTCTGGCTCCTTTCTCCATCCAGGAGCTCTCTTATCTCAACATCGTAATACTCAGCAAGTTGAACAAGTATACTGAGATCTGGCATATTTATTCCTGTTTCCCATCTGGAAACTGTTCTTGCAGATACCTCAAACTTCTCGGCAAGCTGCTCTTGCGTAAGATTCTTTTCTTTACGACATTGCTTTAAAAAAGCTCCAATCTTTTTTGTATCCATGTCTCTACCTCTCTTCCACTTACAGCTTACCAATATATAGCAAAATTACCACGACATAAAACGAGAATCCGCTAATTTTCAATCGGACATCATATGTCTAAAACAAATAAACGGTATTTTCACCCGAAAACATTCTATTTTTCTATAAATTAACTTTCTCTTTTATGTCTATCTATAAGCAACAGAATAAACATAACAAACCATATCGCCCATGCAATTAAACAACCAGTTCCTATATACCAAATATCTATAATCATTCCAGCAATAAAAGGAAGTGACATAAGCATCATTCTCTTCCCATATGCCTTACACATAGCATTTTCATCATATTTTTTTCGTTCTTCTGCAGATTTCATATTATAACCAGACAAGAAGTTGGATGCTTGTCCTTTTGACCTATAAAACCATATTCCAAATAAAAGCATAATTACTGCCATTGCAAAATCAAAAATAATATAAATATAGAACATATAATGCTTCCTTTCAGTCGATTCCACAAACTTGAAGTTATTGATCTTCTGAATCCAATCCAAGTTCTTTCAGCTCTTTTTCGTTTTGGATATCTTCAACAGTTTTCTTTCCAGTGATTGCACTGTAGGCTTCTTTGATGCCATTTTTCACTGCCCATTTGATAACGAAATACAGCGCAATCAAAATAACAATTGCGGTTCCTCCACTTATACCTAATTCATTCCACATAATTCAATCCTCCAAATTCCGATTTACCTTCACTTTATTTTACCATAGTGCTTTCTAAAGTGCTATTCTAATATATACAAAAGTGTAAAAGAACGATCTCACACATATACCATGTTTTTCAATATAATCTCTTCTGCACTGGCTTTTATATTATTCATTAACCTAACCCACTTCATCTGATCCTGTGCCTTTAATTCTTCAGTTACACCCTGTTTTTCTGTCATCTGTTCCATAAGCGTTTCCACCTGTTCTCTGACTTCCTGATCGATCTGATTCAGATGTTCATTCAATTTTCCGGTCAATAACATGTATTGATATCTTGCTGATCTGTGTTCTTTTAAGAACTGCTTTCGTAACATTCCATATTTTCCATATGTAGGTTCTTCTTCTCTTAAAACCAGATCCGGCAAATAGTAATCTCCATGCAACGTATAGCTCATTCCATTTTTCTCATCATAAATCTGTTTTTTCATAGTCTAAATCTCCAATCCTTTGTATTTTGTTTTATTTTTCTTACGTTGTTGGTTTTCAATCTGGCTCTTTTGAGTTGCCCATTCCAACTGTTTCAGAACGCTTCCCTTTGGCATTTGCTCCATTCGCCGTTTTTCTTCCAGTGCCCTTTGTTCTTTAATGTCCTGCTGCACCACATCCTCTACAGTTTCCATTCCCAGAATACGCACCACTCTGTCATATCTGTCCGAAATCTCTTGTAAACGTTGATTATCATTTGATAATTTTCCATTTTCTTTACGCACATCATCTAACTGCGTTTGGATATCATCACATTTCTCCGTAGATTTTTGATATTTGTTTTTCCAGCTTTCTATCGTTTTGTTAAGTTCTACAACCTTTCCAGCTAATGCAGCAATCTGATTCTTCATCTTGATAAACAATGGCTTGATTTTATTTTCTCTGTAAGGTACTGCACGTTCAAATGTTCCTGCCTCCGGTAAAAACGTCTTAATCATTCCATATTCTTTTATTTCTTTACTGGCATTATCCATAATCGGCTGCAGCACATCTCGACGCTCTTCCAGACTTTTTACTTCTTTTTCTGCGTCCTCTGCCCTTTGTTCTGCTTCTTGTTTCTCCCTGCTTGCCTGTTCCTTATCGTCTTTTAAAATCTGGATATCTGCTCTGAATTCCGCAATTTGTGCTGTCAGTTCTTCGTTTTCTGCAGTTAGATACTCTTTCTCCTGCTCCAGCTCCTGTACTTCCTTTTTTCGCTCTTTCTTCTTGAAGTTATAAACATCCAAATGTTCCTCATGAGTACCTTTCTGTTCCCATTCAATGCCATGCTGTTTTGCAATCTCTGCCAGGACCTTTTTTTCATGGTTCATCCACTGGTTCAACTCTGTATCATGCTTATTTCCACCTTGAAATCCAAGACTTTTTAATGCCTGTTTCAACGAAACTCTGGTGTCCATTCCTTTTCCTTTCCAATCAGTCACATAAGGAATAAAATCAATATGTAAATGTGGAGTAGACTCATCCTGATGTAGATAACACCCAAATACCCGTAACGTTGCATTCCGCTTCTGGAAGTCCTTTACATATTCATCCAGTATTTTTACAGCCAGATCTCCTTCTGCTGTTCCGACAGCCATATCTTCTCGATTTCCAATTTGAAAAATTACTTCGTGGAACAACTTCTCTTGTTTTCCCTGCCGGATTTTTTCATAGTAATTTGTAATCTGTCTATCTTTTCTTTTCCCGATATTATATCGTTCTACAGCTTCATCAAACAGTTCTTTATAAACTTCTTTTAAATTCTCATTCTGATAGCAAATATTTAGTTGCACTCTGTCTGAATCAACATTTTCTGCTATAAATTCCCTTCTGTTATGAGCCAGAGAACCTGTCCCGATCATACCACTAATTGTTCGTTTCAGCGTCATGTTCGTCACCCCACTTTCTAAAACCAGTGCCAGACATGGCACATAAATTTGTATCTTTACCAGCTATAGTATAAAAAGAAATCTTCGCCGGATACGGCGGTTTTGTTACTTTTGTCAAAAGTAACGCAAAAGCACTTTCGACAGCCGTTCCGTCCATCAAAAGTACCCTTGCGCCCTGCCGGGGGCTATTTTATCTCTTTCGTTACTCTCTCGACTAAATTATTCCGGTATTCTTGCCTGCACATATTCCAGATCTCCACAGTATGGCGTTCCAACCAGATACCATTCTCTTGCTGGATTCATCTCCATTCTTGTCCTTACCCACTTATCATCGACCAGCACCTCAAGACCTTCTCCACAGTGAAATCCCGTATCAATCCATAAGTCCGAGGCTAATAACCCATATTTGTCATTGCTACTGTTATATCCTAATATTCCCTGCTTCATCGAATCGTTCTCCCTTCTTCACAACTATCAAATTTACAGCAACCTCACCGTCCAGCCTCAGCTTTCCGTATGCGCCTTACCAACTTTCTTCTTGTTTACTTCTCACAGGGGCGTGACACGCTCCTGTAAAAAGGTAATCAACACGAACTGTTACCATCGAAAGCTCTCTTGCATTCCTTTTCTGTCCAGATACTCCTGCCGGAACTTTTCCCGTTCTTCTTCTGTTGGCGCAGTTTTGAATTTACTGTATGCCTCACGATTTACCATTGCATCCAGCTTTTTTTCCAGACCTTTTCTTATATCATCTGCTTCCTGTTCCTGATCCAGTAAATGATATTTTATAATCTTTCCAAATAACTCCTCTGGAATCATAACGTTTTTCAAGTTCTCACCTTCTTACAATTTATGTAAGGACGCAACACTGCAATGTCTTTACAGATTGCAACCTTGCATTTTAATTCCGCATTTTCTATATACTCTGCAATGTTGCACCCTTAATTTATTCCGGCTTAACTTTATTTAAATCCCAATACCAGGAATTACCGATTCGTCTTGCCTTAATTCCAAGTTCCTTTTTTGCATTTTCCAGTGTTCTTTTAGAAATATTCAAATCTTCTGCCATATCAAAGATTTCACTGCTTTGCACAGAAGTTGATGTTTCTGCCAGTTCCCTCAGCATCTTTTTTGCCTGTTCCAGTTTATTTACCTTTGGAGCAATTCCACCAAGCACCTCATCTGCTGTGATTTCATAGTCACCTATCCACTCAAATCCGGTTTCTGTCAGGCGAAATGCTTTGGAATGTCCAAATGCAGCCAGATTATTTTTAATCTGAACCACTGCTCTTAAGTCCGGTTCTCCCTCTATTCTTCCTACCAGTAATACGCTTCTGGCTACTGCAAAAAAGTCAATCGAACCCATTCCTCTATATGCAGCTTTATTTCCACCAGCTTTATTCATATGTCCGATTAATAAAATTGCACATTTATACTTTTCTGCCAGCAAGCTCAATCTTTTTGTCATATCCCTTGCTTCATTTGCCCGGTTCATATCCATTGTTCCTCCAAGGTATGCCTGAATCGGATCTAAAATAAGCACTCTCGCACCAGTCCGTTTGATAGCAGTTTCCAGTCTCTCATCTATCATGGAAAGTGATTTTTCTGTTTCATCTATAACCATGATTCTTTCACAGACCGCTTCTGCCAGCTCCAGTCTGGGTTTTACCGTATCTGCCAGCCCATCTTCCGCTGTCTGATAAATAATCTTTACTGGTTCTGTTACTTTCATATCGTTATCCAGACCTTCTCCTTTAGACAATCTCGCTGCAATATTTAATATCAGCGTAGTTTTTCCATCGCCCGGATCACCCTGAATGATCGTTAATTTCCCATAAGGGATAAATGGATACCAGAGCCAGTCCACTGTCTGGGACTGGACATCTGACATCTTTATCATTTTCAATTCTGTTTTATTCTCATTTCTCTGTTCCATAAATTCCTCCATTTTTCAAACTATTCTCGCCAATTATCTGTTGTTCTCTGGAAGAATCCCTGATATAATCAACTTGTCTAGGGTTGACATTTGTGGATTCGTCCCCATTTGTCACATTGCTCCGGTTGTTCGTACTTCCGGAGCTTTTTATATTTTCATCATCCAGCATATCTGCCACCACTTTCTGCTGATCTGGATATAAGTGCCCATAAGTATTCAATGTAATGCGAATGTCCGTATGTCCAAACCTTTCTTTAATCATCAATGGTTGCACTCCCTTATTGATCAGAAATGCCGCATGACTGTGACGAATGTCGTGTACTCTTATCTTTTTTACTCCGGTCTTTTGAACCACCTGTTTTAACTTATGCTGTACCGCTTCATGAACCATTGGAAAAATCCGTTCATCTTCGGGCAACTCATACAGTCTGCTAATATAGTCCTGAATCTCTTTTTTCAGAAATTCCGGTATGGAAATCGTACGGTTCGATTCTTCTGTTTTGGGAGATGTAATCACGTCCTCTCCATGCATACGGTAGTAAGTTTTATTGATATGAAGTAGATTCTTTTCAAAATCAATGTCAGCAGGTGTAATGCTGAGTGCTTCGCCTTCTCTCGCTCCTGTCCAGAATAATAATTCAAACAGCACATAATATTTGCTTCCCGGTTCTATTCCGGTCATAAACTGCCGATATTCTTCAATTGTCCAAAACTTCATTTTCTTTTTTGAAGTCTTTCCCATACGTTTTACTTTGTCACAAGGATTATCTGCCAGATTGTAGATATTCTTCGCATGATTAAACAATGCCGTCATCTGATTCTGTATTGTTTTCAGATAATCATCTGAATATCCTTTTTCAATAATCGTATTCTGCCACTGGATAATCTCTGCTGGTGTGATACTGTTCATCGGTCTGTCCTTAAAATACGGTAACAGTTGAGCATTCATCGTATCTCTTTTGTTCTTGATACTCCTGTCCTTCAATGACTGAGACTTGTCTCGGAAGTAGACTTCTACAAACTCTCCCATTGTCATATCCATGTCTGCTTTCGCTGTTCTTTTATACTCCGCTTCAAAATTTAATGCTTCTTTCTTAGTACGGAATCCTCTTTTTACTTTTCGCTTTTTGGCTCCTGTCCAGTCCTCATAATAAAATGAAACATACCAGGTTCCTCTTTCTTCATCTTTGTATGCTGCCATACTTTCTCACCCCCTTACATTGCAATCTGGGAATATCCATAAAATTTCTTTTCCCAGAATGCCCTCGGTATCTTGCCCGCAACGGTTACATATCCCTGATCTGCAAGCTCTTTGTTCAGTTTGCGAAGCAGCTTGTAAGCATATCCAAGTGAAATCCCCATGCTCTCTGCAACTTCTTCCGCTGTAATCATATAGTTCTGTCTCTGCATATCATTTCCTCCTTGTCTATAATTATCATTTTCACTGATACTATATCATTTTAAATAATCATTGTCAATAATTTTTATCATCATGAATGATATTTTTCTATATTGTTGATTTTTATCATTTGTGATATACTAATCATAGCTTTTAAGGAGGTGGATAATATGCAGGAATCATCTATTTCAGAAAAAATAAAAGAGCTGCGAACTGATCTGAAGATGAATCAAAAAAACTTTTCCGCAGCTATTGGTATACGTCAGTCAACTTTATCCAGTTATGAAAATGGTGTGGTTACTCCCTCCAATGATGTGTTATTGACTATTGCTCAGAAATTTCATGTCTCACTGGACTGGTTATTTGGATTATCTGAAAATAAAGTACAGATTTCTACTCTCAGCGATATTCTTTGGGTTTTACTGCAGATGAATGAATCCAATGAACTCCGGTATGAACTGGATATAAATAATAAACTTCCCGGTGATATAGAAACAGAAACACAGAAATGGTATGCCGGACTTCGCTTTTATGGAAATGATCCTGAACATTCTTTAAACGCAGATATGTGTAATTTTCTTGCTGATCTGCAGGAGAACAGAGAAAGCCTGGAATCTTATTTCACAGGCAAAGATATGTTTGATATGTGGAAAAAGCAGACGTTGGAATACTACACTTCCAAACCTGTCACCCATAAAGAAATTGAAGAACTGGATTTTGAGACACGAATCCGTAAACGAGATGAACTTTTAACACAGAAATTTTCCAATAACGAACAGAAATAGTATCATAACAGTATCACAGGCAGATATGCGAAGATTTTCATTTTCTTCCCATACCTGCCTGTTTTCAATTTATTCGCTATTCTTTACAGCCTTATTTTAAACTTTTTACTCAACAGAAAAACCCCGGAAACCTTACGGTTCCGAGGTATCTTACGTTTGGACACATGTACCTTGCGGTACTCAATATATATTAGTCAGTGATTACTCGATGATTGTAGCAACACGTCCTGATCCTACAGTACGTCCACCTTCACGATATCAGACTGGCGTATTGCGGTGTGCAAATGATGATTTTTCGTGTGATTTGTGGGGGAAAGTCCGGATTTTCCACTGTATCCGTGTGGTTTTTGGGGATTTTGTTATCATGGTGTTATCACTGACTTATCTTTTATAAACGACAATTCCCTTATTATTAAATTTTCTTATTCCATCCCTTTCTTGCTGGAAAACTCTTACTTCATTAAAATTATCTCTTCCTCCAAGTTTAAAAGCACTGCTGGCAATATTCTTTGTATTTAATGGATTAGTTGTGGCATAAACATTTACTTTTTTTATATTATTATTTAAGCTCCTGACTTCATTAACAACGCACCTTACTAATTCAGGACTATCATATCTGTTAACATCATTAGTATTATTACGCGATATTAATAATGTCGGTATATTTTTCTTTATTTCCGGTAATTGGCTCAATGAAAGAGGATATGTATCAGAAATCATTACATTCACTTCATCTGTTTCATGCGAAAAATTTGATTTACTTACTGAAATGGTATCATTTTCTTTTTTATCAAACTCTCCGCAATTATATTTATCGAACGTATCATTCAGCACCAGTTTAAATTGCATATATATCGGCACCTGAATAAGGTTACATTCCGAGTACCCCAATATCTTTGAACATATCCGATACCACCCATATCTGTACTGTTTATAATAGTTTCCTCTATTAAACATATATGTTTTATTCCACTTTCTAATTATAAACAATACTACTATTAAAAAGAAAACACCAATTGCCCAATCTCCACCTTTCCAGGCAAAGTAAAAAATATAATCACATATTTTTTGTGACGCTTCCAGCTTAGGCGGGGTCTTTATTAACTCTGTAATTTTAAATATTCTCGGAGCAAAGAACACACCAACAAGCAACAGAAGTTGTAATATTGGTCTGATATTATTTTTTATCCTTTCATAAATTGATTTCATTCCATTTTACCTCACATATTTTTTTCGGGCAAAGCTTTCCTTTTTGCATTCTCCATATGCTGAATGCTTTACGTCCGGCAATGATATGATATTGTACCCCTTTAGGATCTTCTTTACCAATACGTTTCCAATTTTTTAAATCTATAATTGAATAATGTGGTATATCTTCCGGATGTGTATGCCATTCCCCCCAATATGCATACACACCATTATTTTCATTATACAATTTTTCAAAATATTTTAAATGCCCTTCATCTTTTCTGGTATATCTGGTTCTGGTACATATATCATTTTTTAATGGTTTAGATATATACTCAAGAATTATATTTTCATTATTCAGATTTTCCCGTCCGACTATAATTCCACCTTTCTCTGGATCATAATCATTCTTCTGGATCTGACTATATATTTCTTCCAATATTTGATCGCATATCTTTATTTTTCTGTTTTTACTTTCCGTTACAATCATTACATACACCACAATTAATATTTACAAATTGCTTACCAGTCAATATTTTAATCTGTTCCTGTTGTCGCAAATATCGGCCAGATGTTTCCAGATTATGTTTTTCCAGATAGTCACTATCTCCTTTTAAAGATATCAGTAAATTGTCATCGAGGTTTTCTTCAAAAATATTTTTGACCATCTTTAAACAAAGTAACATTGTTTTTAGTGAAACCAAATTTCCATATGGCACGTAAGTCTTTCCACACCCTCCCGCACTTTCCGTTATAATCTGTCCCCTCATGCAGTACGATGTTTTGTCATATAGTTCTCCTGTTTCTTCATCCCGGTCAAAAAAACATTCATAACATCCACAATTTCCATATTTTATATATGCAGCATGATTTCCAATACCATATACTTCATTCCACAAATAAACAACCGGCACTTTGATTTTGTTATTTTGTATCCATGAATTAATCCAACGATTTAAATTATGATTTCCTGCCGCTGAGATAATCAGATTATAGTCTTCAAAATTAATATCTTCTTCTGTAATTGCATCTTCAATTCTTTCCGCCAACGTCGTTATCTTTACTTCCGGAATATTTTTTTGTATATATGTGTTCAAAGCTTCGCACTTGTAACGATTAACATATTCCATTCCCAACACATGCCTGAATATATTTTCTTCCGTCAACTTCTCATAATCAACAATAGTAAGATCCTCATATCCTGCTTTTGCGAGCTCGCATATAACATGTCCACCAATCGAACCGCAGCCTATTATAAGTATTCTTTTTTTATAGTTTTCGCTGTCCTGTTCTGTTACACGCTTCATCAAAAACTTTTTATCAGCTTTTTCCATAAGCAACGGCTGCAATTCTTCTACTTTTTCCAGAGAAGTCTCTTTTAACATGCCACCTTTTATATACATTCCTACAAAATGTGTCTGTCCTGATGGCTGATGAATTTCAAACACAATAATTCTATCTTGTCGAGAACGTGGCATAATTGAAGCAAGTTCTCCCTCCGGCACAAAATGTAAAAGAGCATTCAAATAATCTATCGACAGTTTTTTTCTTATGTCCGGTGGGAAAATATATTTTTCAGAATATATTACAAAATATGCTATATTCATGACTGGCGTTTTTTCCAGATTCCAACGTTTTAAACTTTCAACATTTTCTCCAATATAAATCGGTGCTTTTTTGCATCTCTTTATATACTCTATCTGTTTTTCTTTTTTCCTTTTGGAACTTTTTTTAATGCCCCCTTTTACGATACGATTTTTTCTATCTGTTTCTACTGCCAAATGTGCAATTCTGCAATCTTTCAGTTGAGCCCAGTATAATTCAAATTCATTTATAAAATCGTTTTTATTTTCTCCAGAAAAACCTTGTTTCAAAATTGTCTGTGCACGCAATAATGATTGCATCATAATTCCAGGTAAATTCTGATCTATCAAAATACCTTCCGTTTCAAACAAACACAGTTTTCCTTTATTATCTATATGCGGCATATAAACAAGTTCATTATAATCTGCAACATATATATCCACTAAATCTCTATACCATTTTTCCGGAACTGCTATATATACAACAAACGATTCTCTTTCATTTATTACCAGTTCTCCCTGCAAAACTGTCTGATAGACATTTTCAAATAATTTAGCCTCTTTTATAATGCTTACATTTTTTATAACATCACTTTCCTGTAAGATTCGTTTGAGTTCTTCTGGTGAAAACATCTTAATCTACTCCTGATGCACTTGTTGAAGGTATAAAATTCATTTGTTTTTTGGCTGCATTTTTCTTTTCCGGAATCGGGAAATCATCTCCAAAAATTTTACTCAGCATCTTACACTGTTCCACTTCATCTGTTTCACTTTTTACAGCTTCCAGATCATCAACCAAATCATCAATCTTTTCTTTAAAATCTGTCATATAATTATCTGACATCTTTCTGAAGAGATTAACATCGGATTCAAAGTTCAATGAAGAAGGCAAATTGTATTCTATAGTATACATTAATCGTCCATTTTCATTCACTTCTTTAAACACAAACAGCTTTTGAATTTCTTTTGCAAAACTAATCACAGCCTGTAAATCATCATAACAATATTTTTCTTCTATATAATCATATTTTTTTGAAGCTTCAAAATGATCTACAGCAATTAACGTAATTGCTATGCTTGGTGGTTCTGCATTTCCTGAACTACTGAATTTCTTATTTTTCCAACGTTTTATATATCTTACTACTCTGCGAAATTGTTCGCGATCTTCTTTGTTATCGTCACCTTTATATTTATCATTAACATATTCTACAAGCCCGACCGGATCAGATTTCTCCCAGCATGTTTCTTCTGAATCCCTGTTTTTTCCACGTGCAAGATATAACTGACTGTCAGAATCATCTTTGTCTTCATAAACGTAAGTAACTAAATCCACATGATATGCAGCTTCGCCATCTTTCTTGTATGTTACTGTCACACATGGTTTTTTTATTTTTGCGCCATACTCAGTATGATTTTTTAACAGATCTCTTATTTTCTCTTTCAGGTCCATTGGTTCATAATCATCACGATTAACATGAAAACGTAAACCTACATCTATATCATATTCTTTATCCAGTGGTTCAACCCCCAGATGCATACTATAACTCCCCTGATTGTACTCATCAAATGCAGGCATATCGTCATCATTTCTTAATATACCTAATAAAATATCTCTTTTTTCTTTCAGTTCACTTTTAACGTCATAATCCATTTTTATTACTTTGTTAAATTCTTTAAAATATGTCTGCAAACTCATTTTCCGCGCTCCTTCCTTAGCACTCTCTTTTGTTGAGTGCTGATAATTATCAGTATATCATTCTTTTCCGATTAAAACAAGTTACACTAATCACTGAAATTATTTTTCAAATCTCCAAGCTATATTGTTCATTCTGCAAATAATCCTCCAGTTGATGCAATTTATCTTCTCGGAATTCTTCATCTTTTTTCATTTTCTTTATTGTGCATTCCCACACAATTACTACTTTGACTTTTTTACGCATCAATTCTTTTCGAACACATTCATCCCTCTTTATATTTGCGTCAAACTTTTTCTGCCAGAATTCTACCCTTGATCTTGGCATGTAAGCATATTTGCATCCCTCGTGCCTGTGCCAGAAACACCCATGTACAAAAATTGCTGTATTATATTTTCTCATGTATATATCCGGATGCCCCGGCACACTTTTTGAATTCACGCCATATCTGTAACCTCTGGCAAACAATAATTTTCTCAGATATATTTCCGGCTTCGTATTCTTGGAATGTATCGCTGCCATATTTTTGCTACGTTCTTCCGGACTCTTGATGTCCATATTATCCCTCGATTTCCTGTATATACTTCACAAAACGTGCAATGGTCCAGATTCTGTCCCGTCTGTCTTTCGGATAAGATACAATATATGGTTCCGGAACTACTAATACTACATTTTCAGCCTGCATCTCATCCATCTGTGCTCCTGAGATTCCCTGTTGTAACGTACAAAGATATTTGGGTGAATCTTTTAATCTGTTCGCCTCATTCAAGACCTGTCTCCAACGATCTTTACATATAGTTTTAGCTGCAAGCGTTACTAGTTTCTGAATATCAAAACTGCTGTTATGGTATGCCTCTCCTGAAGGAAATATAAAATCTGGTTTCTTGTTTCCTTCTGTCACCGCCTGAGCTGAATACTGAATGGCATTTCCATCAAATATCGCAGCAAGATGATGTTCAAGACTTTTTCCTGCTCTGCTCTTTCTTCTGTTCAAGACCATATTTGCAACTTTTACAAATTCATCCACATCTGAAAATCCCTTAGTTATAATGTCTCCATATCTTGCATACTCCAGAGCACGAAACAGCGTATACTCCATATTAGTCCAGTCAATTATTTTCCTGTCCGGATTTGTCTGTATATATTCAATATGATCATAAGCTCTGTCCTGTATATATCTTGCAGTAGCTGACATTTCTTCTGACGTTGGAAAATCCACCTCAAGATTTGCTATAAATTCCTGAATTGCTATTTGTTCCTGTGTTTCTGCCCGGACATTTTCAACATTTATCAAACTGTTTGTTTCTGTCGGACTGATGCCAAACGCATTAAGAAATTCCTCAATTTCCTCTTCTGTATCCAAGAAATATCCACTGTAGTTTTCTTCTGCCTGTTTTGTAAAAACAAACAACGAACCTGTCTGATTTATATGCAGGAACGGAAATCCTCGTCCAAATCTTGTTATTCTAAGTTCGTTTTTACTTGCATAATAAGTAAAACAGCTTTCCGTTTCAAAATCATTCTGCCATTTTATTTTTACAGTCCTTTTAGGTATTCCCTCCTGTTCAAGCTGTTCTCTGGAGAACAACATTTCCATCGCAGTTTTTGAAATCAGGATTCCCGACTGATGAGCACCGGTCGCACCTGTATCATTTGCCGAAAGAAATTTGCAAAAGCTTTTTTCACTGTTTAACACTGATGTTATCGCAATTTCCGCATAGCCTGCTGACATTTAAATCACCTTCCTCTGTATATCCTGTTCTTTCTCATTATCCATTGTTTCAATGTTGTTAACTATCAGTTTTGCAACTTCTCCCATTAATGGAACGACTACAGAATTTCCAAATTGCTTATATGCCTGTGTATCCGAAACAGGAATCTTAAATGTATCCGGGAATCCCTGCAATCTTGCACATTCTCTCGGAGTCAACCTTCTCGGATTCTTTCCTTCCTGTGCAATAAGCACTTCCGATCCATCTTTGTAATACCTGGCACTCAATGTCCGGGACACTCCATCCAAAGGGGCTATTCCATATCCAAATCCATTACCGGCTGCCCGATGCTTTGCTGCGTAATTCTGCAGATATGTCCACAATTTATCAGACAATGTGTATTTATCTGCAACTTCTTCATCAAGAATATCTCTCATAACAGGTTTTGGAACACGTGGTGTAAGATTAAACTCAAAATCAATTTTATCTCCATAGCGTTCTCTGTCAAATCCTACAATTAATATTCTCTCTCTGTGCTGAGGAACATAATTCTGTCCATCCAGAACTTTATAGAAAATTTCATAGTCCAACTCTTCCAGTGACTCTCTGATTACCTGAAAAGTTCTTCCTTTATCATGGCTGCATAAATTTTTAACATTTTCAAGCATAAATGCTTTTGGTCTTTTTTCTTTCAATATCCTGCAGACATCAAAAAACAATGTGCCCTGTGTTTTATCCTCAAATCCAGTAGCTCTTCCCATACTGTTTTTCTTTGATACCCCGGCTATTGAAAAAGGCTGACACGGAAATCCGGCAACCAGAATGTCATGATCCGGAATATCTGCAGCATTAACTTTTGTAATATCCCCTTCCGGCTGTTCTCCAAAATTTGCAAAATAGGTCTGCTGACTGTATTTGTTCCATTCACTTGAATAAACACATTGACCGCCGGCCCGGTCAAATGCAATACGCATACCACCAATCCCGGCAAAAAGATCAATAAATGTAAATTTTTTCTCTTTTCCTGTATTCTTCTTCTTTTTTACATCACTCATATAATATGCTACTGCTTCTCTGACACAGTCCTGCATACTCAGTTCATTCTTTTCTGAATAAGAATTCAATTCATTATATAACTCATCGTCTACTCTTATATGTACCTGTCTCATTCTCATCACTCCTGGGAATATATTTATACCTGTTTTTTCCCTATTATACTCTAATGCAATTTAAAAAGCAAGCGAAAATACGAACATACTTTCGTTTGCTTTTTCCCTTTTATTGGTTATCCACTACTATGAATATATAATTTTCATGACACTTTCTTCTGCAATATTCTTAATATTATTCATCCTCCTCACCCATTCCACCTGATCCTGCATCTTCAGTTCTTCTGTCACTCCCCACTGTTCAACCATCTGCTCCATCAGTATCTCGACTTTTTCTCTTGCTTCCTTATCAACCTGATTTAAATGCTCCGTCAGTTTCCCGGTCAGTAGCAGATACTGATACCTTGCACTCCGGTGTTCTTTCAGAAACTGCTTTCGCATCATTCCATATTTTCCATATGCAGGTTCTTCCTCATTGATTTCCAGATCCGGCAGATAATAATCTCCATGCAGTGTGTAGCTCAGTCCGTTCTTTTCATCATAAATCTGTTTCTTCATATTCTTACAACTCCATTCCTCTGTATTTCGTTTTATTCTTCTTTATCTGTGCATTGTGTTCTTCACTTCGTTCTCTTGCCCATTGTATGCGGTCGCCTATTTTTTTCGGCATTTGTTCTTTCTGTTCTTTCTGTTTTTTCGCTTCAAGTTCCGCCTGCATCCGGATATCGTCCTGCACCAGTCGTTCTACCATATCTTTCCCCAACATGCGTAAAAGTCGGTTATATCTGTCTGCAATTCCCTGCAGTATTTCTTTCTCACCTGACAATTTCTGATAATCTTTCTGAACTTCTGCCAGTTCACTTTTTGTATCTTCGTACTCCTTCTTTTTCTCCTGAAACTTACTTTTCCAGTTATCTCTTTCTCTGGTGAGTTCTTTCACCTGTGCAGCCATTGCACCGATTTTATTTTTCATTTCAACAAACAATGGTTTGATTTTCTTCTCCCGATAAGTTACCGCACGTTCCAATGCTGTAGCTTCCGGTAAAAATGTTTTGATCATTCCATATTCTTTTATTTCCTTACTGACATTATCCATCACCGGTTGCAGAAATTCTCTTCTGTCTTCCAGTTTTTTCAATTCTGTTTCTGCTTTCTCAGCACGTCTTTCCGCTGTTTCTTTATCTTTCTGGAACTGAATTTTTTCTTCTTCCAGAAGCTTAATATCTGCCCTTGCGTCCGCAATCTGAGAAGTCAGACCTTCATTCTCTGCTGTCAGATTTTCTTTTTCCTGTTCCAGTTCCTGCACTTCCTTCTTACGCTCTTTCTTTTTGAAATTGTAAACATCCAGATGCTCTTCATGTGTACCTTTCTGCTCCCATTCAATTCCATGTTGCTTTGCGATTTCCGCCAGTACTTCCTTTTCATGGTTTATCCACTGATTCAGTTCTGTATCATGCTTATTTCCGCCTTGAAATCCAAGACTTTTCAATGCCTGTTTCAGTGAGACTCTGGTATCCATTCCTTTTCCCTTCCAGTTGGTCACATAAGGAACAAAGTCAATATGCAGATGCGGAGTAGCTTCGTCCTGATGCAGATAGCAGCCAAATACCCGAAGTGTCGGATTCCGCTTCTGGAAATCTTTTACATATTCATCCAGTACCTTTACAGCCAGATTTCCTTCTGTTGTTCCCACCGCCATATCCTCACGATTACCAATCTGGAATATCACTTCATGGAACAGCTTCTCCTGTTTGCCCTGTCGGATTTTTTCATAATAATTTGCAATTTGCCGATCCTTTCTTTTCCCGATATTGTATCTCTCCACCGCATCGTCAAACAACTCTTTATAAACTTCTTTTAGATTCTCATTCTTATAACAAATGTTCAATTGTACTCTGTCCGGATCTACATTTTCTGCTACAAAATCCCGTCTGTTATGAGCCAGTGAACCGGCTCCGATCATGCCACTGATTGTTCGTTTCATCATAAATTTTCTCACCTCTTTTCTGTTTGAGTGCCAGATATGGCACATAATTTTTATTTACGCCAGACATGGCGATATTTAAGAAACTTTCGCCGGATACGGCGGTTTTGTTACTTTTGTCAAAAGTAACGCAAAAGCACTTTCGACAGCCGTACCGTCCATCAAAAGTCCCCTTGCGCCCTGCCGGGGGCATAACGTCCTTATGGACGTCTGTTCTGCACCGACTGAAACGAATCGTAGACCTGTTTATTCCGATATTCTCGCCTGCACATATTCCAGATTTCCGCAGTAAGGTGTCCCCACCAGATACCATTCTCTTGCCAGATTCATCTCCATTCTGGTCTGTACCCATTCATCATCTACCAGCACTTCCAGTCCTTCTCCACAATGAAATCCTGTATCAATCCATAAGTCTGATGATAATAATCCATATCTTCCATTGCTGCTGTTATATCCTAATCTTCCCTGTTTCATCATTGTCTGCTCCTTTCCAGTTTGTAAACGGAATTTGTAAACGGGGCTCAAAAGATTTTAAAAGTTAACTTTTTAAGTTTTTCCTTCAAGTTCCGTTTACATCGTTTACAATAATCTTTACTCAAACGGTATCTCCAACTGTTCCGGTACTTCCATGAATCCGTCTTTGTCTTTTTTCTCAATACCTTCTATTCGTTTCCATGACCGCTGGATGCCATATTCCTTTCCAAAACGGTGAGTACCGTGTTGTTTCCATCCTTCTATTGCATTATTCATAATATTTGCGATTTCTTTGCTTTCCCATTGTTTCATCTCACCTGTCCGATGCAGTGCATCATCAAACAAAAGCTTTGTACATACATAATCGTCTTCATAGTCATCAAGAAACGCCTGGATAATTCCTGCATTTGTATCTTCCGGCATAAATTCTTTCTGCAGTTTCTTCGCTTCTTCCTCAATCTCTTTTGTAAAACTGAGGTATACATTTCCCTGTTGATAAAGCACCATAGCCTCTGCCCATGCCTGTACAATATAAGCTCTGCTCTCTTCTTCATTGTCTAGAATATGAACTTTTGCTTTTGTTATATCTGTCATAACTGGGGCAAATCTCCTGTTTCCGGTTCTATCCAATGGAAGAAAATTTAGGTCATTCGATGTTCCACAAAATACACACTGTCGTGGTCTGTCCTCTGGATAAACCTCATAAGGAACTTTGTAAGTTTCTTTCTGTCTGCTTAGAAACGATTTTATCTGTTCAATGTTCTTTGCAGTAACAGTTGCTTTCATTTCTCCCATCTCTATAATCCAATGGTTCTGTAATTTCCGATAAATATTTTCATCATCCAGGTGATCCAGATTGTCACTGAACCAATCGTCATTTATTGCCAGATATTTAAAAAATGTAGATTTTCCAGCTCCCTGACTTCCTACCAGGCAAAGCATAATATCATACTTTATTCCTGGTTCATATATCCTGGATATTGCTGCCAGCATATGCATTTTCATCACGCCAGTCGTATAACTGTTCTTTTCAGCTCCAAGAAACCGTGGAAGTAAATTCTCAATACGTGGAACGCCATCCCACATTAGGCTCTCCAGATAATCTCGAATCGGATGATACTTATTTTCATTGGAAACAATATCTACTCCTTTTTTTATTACTCGTTCACTAGTAATCTCATAATTATCTTCCAGATACATCTTTAGATTACTATCGTCCGTATCTGTCACTGTGAGGCTCTCGCTTCTCCGTTCCCAAGGCACCTCTTTCACAATGTCCATTCTTCCGGAAAGTTCATTCCTCTTAATTGCTTTTTTCAGCACTGGATCATTTTGAAGTGCGGTTACACAATTTCTGATTGTCTGCTTTGTTCTTCCCTTATCCGTATGCTCCAGCATATTATTGACATCTTCTGTTGTAAGCATCTCCTCGTTCACAATATCTTCTAATTCCATCAATGACTTCTCGCTGATATTCGTTAATTCTTTCTTCAATTCTCTCAACCTCCTTCCTCTTCATCTTGAAAAACTCTACAATTTCTTCTCCTGCTCCAAACATCAGCACGTCCAGATAGTCATTTATCTTTCTTTCATTTGCCAATGCCTCCGTAAACAATTCATGCCACTCTTCTTCTGGTTCTGGTCTGTAAAACTCTTTCCAGAACTGAATCCATTTCAGATATCTGATCAGCACGTCTGTTGCAAGTTTCAACCACTGCTCCAGTTTTTCTCTGATCATCACAACTTTAGGTTTCTTTGATATCAAAGTATTCCTGCTTTGGTGCGTCCTTTTGTATTTGTTTCTGTCTTCGACTTTTATATCCAGTCCAAAATCTTCTATCAGCTTTTTCGCAGCTTCATACTGTGATATTCCAAATAACCTTGCTGTAAAATCTATTGCATCACCACCCACTCCACATGCAAAGCAATGATAGATTTTATCTGCCTTCATACTTGGGTGTCGGTCTTTATGAAACGGACAACATGCCATTCCATTTCCCTTTACTTTAATCCCGTAATGCTCTGCAGCCTGTCTCGCTGTCACACATCCTTTAACCTGTTCAAATAATATCACTTCTACCTCCTGCCCCTCCGGGCAAGTCTCTGATGAACAGACATTCGGGAATTGTTGTATCTTTCAATTCGTGATATACTGAATCTGCCAAGATGGTATATCAGTGAATCTGATTATCAGAGAACTTGCTCAGATATTTTGTCTGGGCTTTTTCTTTTTGTCTGTCAGTAGTCATAGCTTTTACTCCTTACACAAATCTCCTTGTAGGAATAATAATGATTTCAAATTTGCTCCCATCCTCTAATTCAAGAAGAATCACATAATCTGAATCCCGATCTGCTAAAATGGAACTTATTTTCAACTTTTTACTGTAGTTAATTACATCAAATATTTTTCCGACTACTTTCTTTGTTTTCATTTGCGTCTTCCTCCGTATTAACGTTTGTTGTCCAGCATCTCTGCTACTTTTTTCTGCTGTGATGGGTACAGATGCCCATAAGTATTCAGTGTCATCTGAATATCTTTGTGTCCCAGCCTTTCCTTGATAATCAGTGGTTCTACTCCCTGATAGATTAGATATGCCACATGACTGTGCCGGATATCATGCACTCTGATTGGTTTTACACCAGTCAATGCTTCATATTTCTTGAGACGTTTCTGCAGTGTTCTCGCTACAATCGGAAACAACCTCTGATCTTCCGGAAATCCATAATGTTTTTTCGCATACTTCTTCACCTCTTCCTTAAGAAAATTCGGAATATCAATGGTACGGACTGAATTCTCTGTTTTTGGAGTATCGATCACATCTCTTTTCCTGATCCGGTTATAAGTCTTATTGATATGCAGGAGATTACCACTCATATCAAAGTCCGAAAGATTCAATGCCAGAAGCTCTCCTTCCCTGATTCCTGTCCAGAACAGAATTTCAAATATCAGATAATCCTCACTCCCCGGCTCAACCCCGGCGATAAATCTGTCATATTCTGCTTTCGTCCAGAATTCCAGCTTATTTGCATCCGATTTCCCCATCTTTTTTACTTTCTTACATGGATTTTCCTTCAGATTGTAAATTTTCTGTGCATGATTAAACAGTGCATTTAACTGATTCTGGATCATACGCTCATAAGTCTTGCTGTATCCTTTTTCCTGAATGGCATTCTGCCACTGGATAATCTCTGCCGGTGTAATTTCATTCATTTTTCTTGTTCCAAAATACGGAACAATGTGTTTGTTCATCATGTGCTGCTTATTACGGATTGAATTTTCTTTCAGTTCATTCTTTTTATCTTCAAAATAAACTGAAATAAAACTGTTCATCTCCATTTTCATATCCGCCGCAGTCTTTCTTATGAATTCCTTTTCATAATTCAATGCTTCTTTCTTTGTCTTGAACCCTCTTTTCAACTTCTGCGTTTTCTTTCCTGTCCAGTCAATATAACGGAAGCTCACATACCAGGTTCCCTGTGTTTTGTCTTTGTAAGCTGACATCTTAAACCCTCCTTCATACTGCTCTCTGAGAGCATCCATAAAATTTTGTTTCCCAGTAGGGACGTGGAATCTTTCCACGAACTGCCACATATCCTTCCTTTGCCAGTTCATCATTGAGCTGCTTTAGAATAGAATATGCTTTACTGCGTTTCACGCCTAATTCTTCCATGACATCATCAACAGTCATCATATAATTAGTTCTCATATCGTCCTCCTTTCCAGTCACTTTTGTGACTCTTTTATTGTTCTCTTATAATAATTCACTTTTGTGAATTTGTCAATAAACATTTGCGAATTTATTTTTTCCATTCCATACATATTTCTTGCGTATCAGCAATTTATTAAATCTCACTCTTTTGTATCATTCACTTTTGTGCTAGAATAGAAGCACAAATATTATTAAGGAGGCAGCACATTATGGTAGGTAAGAAAATCCGGGCATTCCGGGAATTCAGAGGATACAGTCAGATACAATTAGCCGAGCTGTCCGGCATTAACGTAGGTACGATCAGAAAATATGAACTGGGAATCCGGAATCCAAAACCAGATCAGTTAGAAAAGATAGCAACTGCATTGGGATTAAATGTAAGTGTTTTTCTGGATTTTAATATTGAAACAGTCGGAGATGTACTCTCTCTGTTGTTTTCTATTGATGATTCAGTGAACCTCTCACTTGCAGAAACACCTGATCAGAAGGTTTCACTGACGTTCGATAATCCTACAATGCAGGACTTTTTCAGGAAATGGTGTCAATTTAAAAATGTCTATGAAAAGGAAAAAGCTGAAATATTAGCTATCGAAAATGAAGATAAAAGACAGGAAGAATTGGATAAGCTGAACGCTACCCAAGAAGAATGGAAACTGCGTGCTATGGGAACTACGATAGGTTGTCATACCATCGTTAAAAAGGGCACTGAAGGTAATGAGATCAAGACATATGATCTGACTTAATCCACAGGCAAATCTCTGATTTGTGGATAAATCCACTTTATCTGTTATCATATTTGCGAAAATTATATATTTTGTTATCATTCTGTTATCACAAACGGTTGTCAGGACACTCTCCCGGCAACCGTTTTTCTATACTGTTCGTTATTCTTTTCCACTCTTTTGTACATTTCCAGGCAACAGAAAAACCCGTAGAACCGAAGTTCTACGGGTATCTTACGTTTGGACACAACGTTATCTTGCGATAACAAATCTATATTCAGATTGTATTACTCGATGATTGTAGCAACACGTCCTGATCCTACAGTACGTCCACCTTCACGATACTTTAATCCCGTTTTATCTCATATTTTTTATGGTTTTCTCTCCAAAATACAGTGAAAAACAGCTGAATTGCACCACCTATTTTGATTTGCCTGATTTCTTGGCACCGTTTTGGCACCGGAGAATACTCAAACCGATTCTCTTCTGTAGATACTAGATACTTCTCTACCAACTTTATATTGCACCGGTAATTTTTAACTGTTATAATCGAAACATGGGTGCTACCATAACGGTAGGCGGTTAGTCCTTCTCCAGAGGGACTGTGACCCTCTGATTACATAGAAACCTGTAAAGGAATCCAGTGGAAAGGAGGGCTAAGCCAATGAGTATTGTGGACTTCATAGCAGTAGTGAGCTTCGGCTTAACCTGCTTTAGTATCGGATATACATTAGGCAAAGATAATCATAAACCACAAAAATAACCGCCCCAGCCTGCAAACTGAACGGTTATTTTTGTAATCAATAAGTATGTGGACTAACCGTCTATCGGTAGCACTCTTTTTCTATAATCATATTAGCACGCATCTGTGGAAATGTCAAAAATTTTCTTCTTTCTCAACTACATCTATTTCCATACATTTTTACAACCTATTTCAAGTGTTCCTCAAAAATTGATTCGAGTTCCTTATTCCCCCTCAAGAATTCATACTCTTTCTTATTTTCAATTTCCGAATACAATTCACGAACAAAATTTTTTCCAAGTCCCGAAAAAGCTTTTCCCTGTGCAGTATCTTCATACCTGTAATACAAAGGGGATTGTGTCATATTCCAAGGCTTCTGTGATTCACTTAATAATCGCTTAATTAACTGGATACATTTTTCTACATCTTTTCGATATCCAGCAATCAGCAGATATGGAACTGTGTTGCCATAATTCCATAGTCCAAACAATGATATCATGTGATCTGTAATCTCAGCAATTTTCTCTGCTTTATCATGATTTCCTGTCTCTTCTTCCATTTCTATTAACTTATACAAGTAGCTTTGGATATTGATAACTGCCTGTAGCAATTTCCCTTCTAAGAATAATGCAGCAGTATCTGTTCCTTCCTGATGTGCTAATACACTTGTTTTCATAATCGTTGCATCAATTACAGTATCAGGAATTTTTTTCAAAAGGGCATTTGCTTCTTCATATTTCTCCATTTGGACATATTTTGTTGCAAGTATAAAAACGCTTGAATTTCTCACTCTTTCATCCTGACTATCTGCTGTTCGTTCCAGCCACTCAATGATAACTGTATTATATTCCATTCGTTCTTCGTCATTAAAATCTGACAAAGTCAAAGATGCGTTCAGAACAGTTGCGATCTTATAAATTAATAAGTCGCAATGAGGATACTCCTGTATTTTACGAGATGCCATCTCGAAAGCCTCTGTAAAGCTGTCCAATGAAACTTCCGAAAGTTCATTCACAAATTGTCCAATCTCTTTTTCTGTCAATTCTTCATGAAACGAAAACAATTCATTCATATCAATTTTCAATAGTCGTGCCAAAGCTGGAAGTAATGAGATACGGATATATGGTAACGCTGTATCAGCTCAAAGAATATCTGTAAACTTGGGTGCTGCCCCTTGTTCTCAATGTTCGCAAGGTAGCGCGGCGAGATAAACATTTCGTCGCCTACTTTCTTGCGGCTTTCCTTGCGTCCTTCACGCGCTGCCTTTATCGCTGCCCCAAAAGCCTTGAAGTCGTATTTTGGTACTGGTCTTTTTGCCATAGTTATTCACCCTCTTACATTTTACTGTTCCCCTTTCTTCTTGGATATGTCTACATAGTTCTATCAGTTAGCCAAAATAATTCATATATATATATGTTGACAACAAGCTGCTTTTGTATATAATATTATATAAAAGGGGGGGAATGTTTATGTTACATAGCATGCGTATTCGATAAGCATTGAAATCAAAAAAGATTTTTCCCATTTTCAATATGGGCTTTTTTGTCATGCTTATTTTGCGTATGCTATACAACAAAACTAACGACGTATAGACATAGTATAAAAACTATGCCTTAATTTTGTTGTAGTATTATATGTATAAATGCAGGTCAATGCTCATGTTGAGAATTGACCTGCATTTTTTTGCGCAAAAGGAGAAATATTATGCTTGAAAAATATTGGATAAAATGTCCAATTTGTAACGGAAAGACGAGGGTTCAAGTATTTTATAATACGGTATTAAGAAATTTTCCTCTTTTCTGCCCTAAATGTAAATTAACGCATATCGTTGATGTTGAAAAACTAGAAATCATAATCAAAAACTCTGAAAAACAAACTTTTTAATTTTGAAAAGGAAGGATATTTAAATGAAACACTTACCTAAAAGTACACCTACGGAAATATTGAATGACCCATACGGATTTACTTACAAAGAAATGTCGGAAGTAATTGGAGAGGATAAAGCAAGAGCCTTATATACGGAATTGTATAAACAGCCATTTCACAAAGAAAATCTATCAATATCAACAAAAAAAGTCTATAAAAGTAGCGATACTGAAAAGTATGTTTATGAATTGAAAGATAACAGGTATATTGAAACGGTTTTTATTAAACGGCGAGATGGTGGGACTGTTTGCGTAAGTACGCAAGTTGGTTGTTCTGTTGGCTGTATTTTTTGTGAGTCCGGACGCAATGGTTTTGTTCGTAATCTAACACCGTCTGAAATTGTGCAGCAGGTTGTATTGATACGTCAAAAAGTAAATCGTATCGTTTTTATGGGAATGGGAGAACCTTTATTCAATTACGACAACTTGATTGCAGCAATCCATATTCTTCGAGATAGAAATGGACTTAACTTTCCAACCGACGGCATTACCGTATCAACAGTTGGTCCAGTTAATCAATTAAAAAAATTGCGCGAAGAACATCTAAAAATTCAGTTGACAATATCTTTACATGCAGCAACACAGGCTGCGAGAAACTGTATCATTCCTCATATGCACATGTACGCTATTGAAGATGTTGTTAAGCAAGCATTGTCCTATTCTCAAAGGCATAATCGAAAAGTGGTATTTGCGTATTTGCTTTTACCAGGTATAAATGACCGTTCCTCAGATATAAGGCAACTTGCAAAATGGTTTAAGGGCAAAAATGTTATGATTAACGTGCTGCAATACAACCCGACGAGTAATTCAAAAATTAGAGCACCACAAAAACAAGAAATGGTTGCGTTCAAACATCAATTAGAGCAAACAGGACTTGAAGTTACCATGAGAGTTTCTCATGGTAGAGAGATTAAAGCAGCTTGTGGACAGTTAGCTAATACATATAATAAAGCCAAAAAACAACAGAAATAATTTAATTAAAAGAGCCAGACGCACAGACGCAGAGCCGATAATATGCAGTTTGAAATACTGCTGTTATCGGCTCTTTTTTGATTTTAATTTGTGCCCCTAATAACCATATTGGAGCAAAATCAGAACTGTTGCTTGTCGTTCTTTGATTTCCGCAGCAGCTTTGAAAAATCAAAGCCGCCGTTTCTTTTTATCTTCTAATGAAATGACGCGGTATCACTGTTAAAAGCGGCGGCTAAAGGAGGTAGCCGCCATGAAGCACATACCCTATCGACAAAATCCGACGGTCATTGACATATCAAAAAAAGCCCGACCACCGCCGGGAACCTCTCTACCCTTGACTATGAACTGTCTAATCATCTAAATACTGCTTACAATACCTATACGCCTGTCCGGGCTTTTCGGACAGGCGTATTTTGCTGCTCAAAAAATTTTTTGAAAAAATTTCAAAAAATCTTCGGCGTTTTTCAAAAACGCCGTATTGCCCCGCGAAAAGGGGGAAGCACCACCAACTTTCCAACGAGAAAGGAGGTGAGAATGTGGAACCTAATAGCAGGGAGTTTTACAAACAATGTGCTTTTCAGAAGTTTCAACACCATTTCTTCTGCACTAGCTTTTATATTATTCATCAGTCTAACCCACTTCGTCCGATTCTGTACCTTTAATTCTTCAGTTACGCCCTGTTTTTCTGCCATCTGTTCCATAAGCATTTCCACCTGCTCTCTGCTCTCCTGATCAATTTGATTCAGGTGTTCCGTCAGCTTTCCAGTCAACAACAAATATTGATATTTTGCTAATCTGTGTTCCTTCAGAAACTGTTTCCTCAGCATTCCATATTTCCCATATATCGGTTCTTCTTCATTCAATACCAAATCCGGCAAATAATAATCTCCATGCAAAGTATAGCTTAATCCGTTCTTTTCATCATAAATGTGTGTTTCCATAATCTTATCTCTCCATTTCTCTGTTTTTTGATTTAGTTTTCTTACGCTGCTGATTCTCCATCTCGCTTTTTTTCATTCCCCATGCCAATCTTTCATGAATATTTCCCTTCGGCATTTGTTCCATCCGTCGCTTTTCTTCCAGGACTTTCTCGTTTTGAATATCCTGCTGTACTGCTGTATCTACAGTTTCTATTCCAAGAACACGCACAACACGATCATACCTATCAGAAACACCTTGTAATATATCTTTTTCTTCTGACAATTTCTGATTATCTTTACGTATATCATCCAGTTCTCTCTGAATAGCATTATATTTTTGTTTCACCTTTTGATATTTTCTCTTCCAACCTTCCACCTCTTTCGTAAGTTCTTTAACCTGAGCCGCCATTACAGCAACCTTATTCTTTATTTGAAGAAACAGTGGTTTAATTTTTTTATCTCGATAGGTTACTGCCCGTTCTAGCGTGCCCGCCTCCGGCAGTAACATTTTAACCGTTCCATATTCTTTGATTTCTTTGCTCACACTATCCATAATCGGTTGTAGCTGTTCTCTGCGATCTTCCAGGCTTTTTAGTTCTTTTTCTGCGCTCCCTGCCTTTTGTTCTGCTTCTTGCTTCGCCTTGATTGCCTGTTCCTTATCGTCTTTTAAATTCTGGATATCTGCTCTGGATTCTGCAATTTGTGCTGTTAATTCTTCTTTTTCAGCAGTTAGATGCTCTTTCTCCTGCTCCAATTCCTGTACTTCCTTTTTCCGTTCTTTTTTCTTGAAGTTATAGACATCCAGATGTTCCTCATGAGTACCTTTCTGTTCCCATTCAATTCCATACTGCTTTGCAGTCTCTGCCAGAACTTCTTTTTCATGATTTATCCACTGATTCAGTTCCGTATCATGCTTATTTCCACCTTGAAATCCAAGACTTTTTAATGCCTGTTTCAGTGAAACTCTGGTATCCATTCCTTTTCCTTTCCAGTCCGTCACATAAGGAATAAAATCAATATGGAGATGTGGAGTAGCCTCATCCTGATGCAGATAGCAACTAAATACCCGAAGTGTCGGATTCCGTTTCTGGAAATCTTTTACATACTCATCCAGTACGTTTACAGCCAGATCTCCTGCTTCTGTTCCAACAGCCATATCTTCTCGGTTTCCAATCTGGAAAATCACTTCATGGAACAACTTTTCCTGTTTTCCTTGGCGAATCTTTTCATAATAATTTGTAATCTGCCGATCTTTTCTTTTCCCGACATTATACCGTTCTACAGCTTCATCAAACAGCTCTTTATAGACTTCTTTCAGATTCTCATTCCGGTAACAAATATTTAATTGCACTCTGTCTGGATCAACATTTTCTGCTATAAAATCTCGTCTGTTATGAGCCAGAGACCCTGTCCCGATCATACCACTGATTGTTCGTTTCATCGTCATATTCCTCACCCCGCTTTCTAAAACCAGTGCCAGACATGGCACATAAATTTGTATCTTTGCCAGCTATAGTATAAAAAGAAATATTCGCCGGATACGGCGGTTTTGTTACTTTTGTCAAAAGTAACGCAAAAGCACTTTCGACAGCCGTACCGTCCATCAAAAGTACCCTTGCGCCCTCCGGGGGTACAGAGACCTTTACTCCGGTATCCTTGCCCGAATATATTCCAAATCACCACAATACGGTGTCCCTACAAGATACCATTCTCTTGCAGGATTCATTTCCATTCTGGTCTGAACCCATTCATCATCAAGCAACACTTCCAGGCATTCTCCACAGTGAAATCCTGTATCAATCCATAGATCTGATGATAATAATCCATATCTTTTGTTATAACTGTTATATCCTAATCTTCCTTCTCTCATTGTGCCAATCTCCTTTCATCTACCGTTTCCGCAGGGGCGCCCTGAATCAGGGCTCCCTTTTGAAAATTCTCTTCTACGCCAGTCAACTCCCGACTACACCTTACCAACATTCTCCTTGTCTGCTATCTACAGGTGCGTGACACGCTCCTGTAATAAAGTGTTCAGAAAGAACCTTTACCATCGAAAGTTCTCCGGTATTCCCCGTCTGTCCAGATATTCCTTCCGGAACTTTTCTCTTTCTTCTTCCGTTGGTGCTGTTTTGGATTTGCTGTATACTTCACGATTCACCATTGCATCCAGTTTTTTCTCCAATCCCAACCGTATTATTTCTTCACCATCGTAGTTATCCATCAAAAAATATTGCAAGAGCTGAAAGAATAACTCGTATGGAATCTGTACACTTTTATTTTGCATCTATTCTCCTTTCAAGGTAGCAAGATCCCCTCTTCTTAAGAAATGGTAATCTTGCCATCTTCCATTTTTATTCTGGCAACATCCAATACCATTGCTTTCCACGTTTTACGGAATCAATTTCAAGTTCCCGTTTGGCGTTCCATAGCGTTTTACTTTTGATTCCTCTGGCTTCTGCTTCTTCTGCAATTTTCTTCTGAGTCATTCCTCCATTTGCCAGTATCTCAAGGAGAAATTCTTTTGCTTTCCGACTTTTCTGTCCTCTTCCGTCTCCATTAAGAAGTTCATCGGCACTGATATCATATTCTCCAATCCATTCAAACCCATTATTCTTATCCAGTCTGAATGCAATGGACGTTCCTTCCGGTGCAAGAGAACTCTTCGTATGACATACCACTCTTACTTCCGGTTCATCTTTCACTCGCCCGACAATCAGAACACTTCTTGCAGCAGCCTGAAAATCAATGGAGCCAAGTCCTCGATAAGAAGATTTGCCGTTGCTGTTTTTGTTCATATGACCGATTAAAATAACTGCACAGTGATATTTTTCTGACAGCACTGCGATACGCTTCATCAGTGGTCTGATCTCATTTGCCCTGTGCATATCTACGTCCGCTCCCAGAAAGCCCTGTATCGGATCAAGAACAACCATTTTTGCTTTTGTCTGCACGATTGCTTCTTCCAATCTGACATCTGCCATTGTCAGTGGCTGGTCACTGTCATCAATCACCAGCACCTTTGAACAATCTGCACCTGCAGCAAGTAATCTGGGTTTGATAGTATCTCCAAGTCCATCTTCTGCTGTCTGATAGATTACATTTACAGGTGACACAGAAGACTGTTCCTGCATATTATCTTCAGCATCTAAATCTTCATTCTCACTATCGACTTCATCACTTCGTTTTTCTTTTGTTTTCGTTTTATCAGTAACAGGAAGAATCGGCTCTCCTCTGGTCAGTTTTGCAATAATCTGAAGTACCATCGTTGTCTTGCCTTCTCCTGGATCTCCCTGTATAATGGTCACTTTTCCATAAGGAATAAACGGATAAAGCAGCCATTCTACCTGTTCCACCTCTACTGAATCCATATTGATCAGTTTCAGTTTTGGTTCTATTCTACAATTCTCAATTTTATTTTTTTCATTCATATTCATTCCATCATCTCCTCCTGCCCTTCCGGGCAAGTCTCTGATGAACAGATATTCGGGAATTGTCGTATTTCCCGATTCGTGATATACTGAATCTGCCAAGATGGTATATCAGTGAATCTGATTATCAGAGAACTTGCTCAGATTATTTATCTGGGCTTTTTCTTTTGCCTTTTCAACATTCATCTCTTTCTTCTCCCAATCCGGTAACAGCATTTCCATTTTCATTATCCAGAAGATTTGCAATCTTTCTCTGCTGATTTGGATAAAGATGTCCATAAGTGTTCAATGTGATACGAATATCTTTATGACCTAATCTGTCCCGAATCAATAACGGTTCCACACCTTTCTCAATAAGATAAGCCACATGGCTGTGCCTGATATCATGCACTCGAATTTTCTTCACTCCTGCCAGCTCAATCTGCCGTTTCATCTTATGCTGTACCGCTTCCTGAACAACCGGAAATAATCTTTCTGTATCCGGCATTCCGTAATGACCATCTACAAATTCCTTAATTTCCTCTTTCAGAAATTCCGGAATTTCGATTGTCCGAAAGGACTGTTTTGTTTTCGGTTCTGTGATAATATCCTGCATTCCTGTCCGGTAATAAGTCTTATTGATACTAAGCTGATTCTTTTCAAAATTGATATCAGCTTTTGTAATCGCAAGCAGCTCCCCGATCCTGCATCCAGTCCAGAACAGCATCTCAAACATAAGATAATATCTTGTTCCCGGCTCCATTGTCTGTATAAACTGTTTGTACTCGTCCAGTGTCCAGAAGTTCAAACTTCTTGAATCTGAATTTCCCATTCGTTTCACTTTCTTGCATGGATTAACCGGCAAGTCATAGATTTTAGCTGCATGTGTAAACAGACTGGTCAACTGATTCTGAATCATTCTCAGATAAGAATCTGAATAGCCTTTTTTCTGAATTTCATTCTGCCACTGAATAATCTGTGAAGCCTTGATTTCACTCATCATCTGATTTCCGAAGTATGGAACGATATGCTGTTGCATCATATATCTTTTATTTTTGATTGTTCGATCTTTCAGATCATTTTGTTTGTCTGAAAAATAAATCTCAATAAAATCGCTCAGCTTCATATCCATACTTCGCTCATTGCTCAACTTTTTGCTTCGTTCAAACTCCAATGCTTCTCGCTTTGTTTCAAATCCACGCTTTCTGCGTTTTTTCTTCTCACCCATGACATTTGTCTCAAACCACTGGGCTGTCCATTTTTTTGTGTCTTTTTCTCTGTAAGCCATATTGATCCTCCCTAATTTTCTGCTATTTCATAGCCATACATCTTTTTTGCCCAAAACGCCTTTGGTATTCTTCCAGCCATCGTAATATATCCCTGTGCAGATAATTCTTTATTCATAGCTTTCACCAGTTTATAGGCATGAGATTTTGAGCAGTTTAATTCCTGTGCCACTTCATCAGCACTCATCATATAATTGTAACTTGCCATATTGCCTCCTCCTTTCCTCTCCAGATATAGAATACGTTTACTGTATTTCTATATCTGTACGATTTTCGTAAATTGATAATATCATGTATTTCTATCGTTGTCAATATTTCGTAAACACATTTTTACGAACTTCGTACACTATTTTTTCTTTATTTTATTCCACGTCTGTGTTATGATATTTTATAGATTTATGTTTTTCGTAATTTTCTAATATATGAAAAAGGAGGATTCTATGGGTGACGGTAAAAATTTAAAGAAATATCTTGATGAAAAAGGCACAAATGTCCGCAAAATTGCAAAGGCAACCGGAATCAGTGCTACAACCTTATATTCAATTATTCAAAAAGATTCCAATATTCGATTTGATTTTGCATTAAGACTTGCGAATGAATTGCAAATTGATGTGAATGAGATATGTTCTGCCAGTCCATTTTCTGGCACAATTAAGGAAGAAGAGATTTATCCTACACTTCCAGACGGTTTGAACGGAGCATTAGACGCAAGTCGTGTAAAGACTTACTTAAAAAATTCTATGTATCCGCTGATGTACCTTTTCGGTAAGAACAGTATGCCTGATGTAGATAATCTGCTTACATCGTTCTATCAGCTTGATGATGAATCCAGACAGGAAGTTGTGGAAACTATCCGTCTGAAATTACAATATCATCGTGATCCAGAACGTGCTGAACAAATCAAACAGATCAAAGGCTGGTAAAAAAATACTCCTGTGAATAGCAAACATTCGCAGGAGTTTCTTTTTGGCACCGTTTTGGCACCGCTGGTCTTATTTTTTAATTATAAATTTATCTGTATTTCATCTTGCTGATAAATGTTTCACTATTACTAACCTGATAAATTTACGAATAATTCTTTTCTTAGAGTACAGAAAAACCCCGGAAACCTTACGGTTCCGGGGTATCTTACGTTTGGACACAATGTACCTTGCGGTACTCAATATATATTAGTCAGTGATTACTCGATGATTGTAGCAACACGTCCTGATCCTACAGTACGTCCACCTTCACGGATAGCGAAACGAAGTCCCTGCTCCATAGCAACTGGGTGAATCAGTTCGATTGTCATCTCTACGTTATCTCCAGGCATGCACATCTCTGTTCCCTCTGGAAGCTCGCAAACACCTGTTACGTCTGTTGTTCTGAAGTAGAACTGTGGACGATAGTTGTTGAAGAATGGAGTATGACGTCCACCCTCGTCTTTTGTCAGTACATAAACCTGAGCTGTGAATTTCTTGTGGCATGTAACTGAACCTGGTTTACAAAGAACCTGTCCTCTTTCGATTTCTGTTCTCTGGATACCACGAAGAAGAGCACCGATGTTGTCACCAGCCTGAGCTTCATCAAGAAGTTTACGGAACATTTCAACACCTGTTACAACTGTCTTCTTAGTATCTTCGTGAATACCAACGATTTCTACTTCGTCAGATACATGAAGAACACCACGCTCTACTCTACCTGTAGCAACTGTACCACGTCCTGTGATAGAGAATACATCCTCTACTGGCATAAGGAATGGCTTATCTGTATCACGCTCTGGATCTGGGATATAAGAATCTACAGCATCCATGAGTTCCATGATCTTGTCTCCCCACTCTGAGCTAGGATCTTCAAGAGCTTTAAGAGCAGATCCCTGGATGATCGGTGTGTCATCTCCTGGGAACTCATACTCGTCTAACAGCTCACGGATTTCCATCTCAACGAGCTCAAGAAGCTCTGGATCGTCAACCATGTCACATTTGTTCATGAATACAACGATGTAAGGAACACCTACCTGACGAGAAAGCAGGATGTGCTCTCTTGTCTGAGCCATAACACCATCAGTAGCAGCTACAACAAGGATAGCTCCATCCATCTGAGCAGCTCCTGTGATCATGTTCTTTACGTAGTCAGCATGTCCTGGGCAGTCAACGTGTGCATAGTGACGTTTCTCTGTCTGGTACTCAACGTGAGCTGTAGAAATTGTGATACCACGTTCTCTCTCTTCTGGAGCTTTATCGATATCTTCAAAGTTCTCTGCTGTGTTTCCTGGTACTCTTGCTGCAAGTGTCTTTGTGATAGCAGCTGTAAGAGTTGTTTTACCATGGTCAACGTGACCGATAGTACCGATATTACAATGCGGTTTTGTTCTTTCAAATTTAGCCTTTGCCATTTTGAATATCCTCCTTAAATATATGCTTTTAAAGCATTTTCTAAAAATATTTTACGATTACTCGGCTAGTTTTGATTATATTTCAAATCATACAGTTTTTCAAGCCTTTTTACGCCTTTTTACAAGGAATTAAGCATTTTTGTTGGATAATACCTTCTCCTGTACAGACTTTGGTACCTGCTCGTATTTCTCGAAGAACATTGAGTAGTTACCACGTCCCTGTGTTCTGGAACGAAGATCTGTAGAGTATCCGAACATCTCTGCAAGTGGTACATAACCATGTACGATCTTACCACCGCCAAGATCATCCATACCCTCGATACGTCCACGACGTGAGTTGATATCTCCAATAACATCTCCCATGTACTCTTCTGGCATTGTTACCTCAACCTTCATGATAGGCTCAAGAAGTACCGGGTCAGCTTTCTTCATAGCGTCCTTGAATGCGAGGGATCCTGCGATATGGAAAGCCATCTCACTGGAATCGACCTCATGGTAAGATCCGTCGTATACGTTAGCGTGGATACCAACAACCGGGAATCCTCCAAGGAGACCTGACTGCATAGCTTCCTCAATACCTTCTCCGATCTTCGGAATGTACTCTTTCGGAATAGCTCCACCAACTACAGTAGACTCGAATTTGAATGTCTCCTCACCGTTAACATCCATTGGCTCAAATTTAACTTTACAGTGTCCGTACTGTCCACGTCCACCAGACTGTTTAGCATATTTGCTATCTACATCAACAGCCTTAGTAAATGCTTCTTTGTATGCAACCTGTGGTGCACCAACGTTAGCTTCTACTTTAAACTCACGAAGAAGACGGTCAACGATAATCTCCAGGTGAAGCTCACCCATTCCGGCGATGATTGTCTGTCCAGTTTCCTGATCAGTGTGTGCACGGAATGTAGGATCCTCTTCTGCAAGTTTTGCAAGGGACTCACCAAGTTTACCCTGGGAAGCCTTTGTCTTAGGCTCGATAGCAAGCTCGATAACTGGCTCTGGGAATTCCATAGACTCCAGAATTACTGGGTGCTGCTCATCACAGATTGTATCACCTGTTGTAGTGAATTTGAATCCGATAGCTGCAGCGATATCTCCGGAATAAACCTTATCCAGCTCTTCACGCTTGTTGGCATGCATCTGAAGGATACGTCCAACACGCTCTTTTTTATTCTTTGTAGCATTCAGTACATAAGAACCGGAGTTCATTGTACCAGAGTAAACTCTGAAGTATGCCAGTTTACCAACGAATGGGTCTGTCATAATCTTGAATGCAAGTGCTGAGAATGGCTCCTCGTCTGAAGAATGTCTTACAACATTGTTTCCATCCTCATCCACACCTTCGATTGGTGGGATATCTGTTGGTGCAGGCATGTACTCGATAACTGCATCAAGCATCTTCTGAACACCTTTATTTCTGTATGCTGATCCACATGTTACAGGTACTGCTGTACACTCACATGTTGCTTTTCTCAGAGCTGCCTTTAACTGATCAACTGAAGGAATCTCGTCCTCAAGATACATCATCATAAGCTCGTCGTCTAACTCACAGATTTTCTCAACCATCTCTGTGTGATAAAGCTCAGCATCATCTTTCATATCTTCCGGAATATCAGTGATTGTGATGTCATTTCCCTTATCATCATTGTAGATGTAAGCTTTCATTTCCATCAAATCAATGATTCCCTTGAAATCATCTTCTTTACCGATTGGCAGCTGAAGAACGATTGCATTTTTACCAAGTCTTGTTCTGATCTGATCTACAGCATTGTAGAAATCAGCACCAAGGATATCCATCTTGTTGATGAATGCCATTCTTGGAACGTTGTATGTGTCAGCCTGACGCCATACGTTCTCTGACTGCGGCTCTACACCACCCTTAGCACAAAATACACCTACCGCTCCGTCCAGTACACGAAGTGAACGCTCTACCTCAACAGTAAAGTCAACGTGTCCCGGAGTATCAATGATATTGATACGATGCTCAAGAGCACCCGGCTTCGGCTTACAGTTCTCTTCCAATGTCCAGTGACATGTTGTAGCTGCAGAAGTAATTGTGATACCTCTTTCCTGCTCCTGCTCCATCCAGTCCATAGTAGCAGTACCTTCATGAGTATCACCAATCTTATAGTTTACACCGGTATAGTAAAGAATACGCTCTGTCAGTGTAGTCTTACCAGCATCAATATGAGCCATGATACCGATGTTTCTGGTTCTCTCTAATGGATATTGTCTCTCAGCCATTATTGCCTCCTAAAATATTAGAAACGATAGTGAGCAAATGCTTTGTTTGCCTCAGCCATCTTGTGCATGTCTTCTTTCTTCTTTACAGATGCACCAGTGTTGTTTGCTGCATCAAGAATCTCATTTGCCAGTCTTTCTTCCATTGTCTTCTCGCCTCTCTGACGGGAATATGTTGTAAGCCAGCGAAGCGCTAAAGTCTGTCTTCTGTCTGCTCTTACCTCGATTGGCACCTGATAGTTTGCTCCTCCGATACGTCTTGCCTTTACCTCAAGTACTGGCATGATGTTGTTCATAGCCTCTTCGAATACTTCGATTGCTGGCTTCTCGGATTTGTCTGCGATTCTTTCGAATGCTCCATATACAATCTTCTGTGCAACACCCTTCTTACCGTCTAACATGATGTTATTGATAAGCTTTGTTACCACTTTACTATTGTACATTGGATCTGCTAATACGTCTCTTTTCTGAGTATGTCCTTTACGTGGCACGGTCCTTCCCTCCTTAAACATTTTGATTAATTCATAGGTACTCACATGTGTCGTTCTGATGATACAGTGTAGTGCAAAGACATAACTCAACATCTATATGTCTCGCAACTTACTCAATCATAGTTCTGTTTGTGAATATAAATTCATATGGCAGTTCTTCTTACTAAGCTCGTGAACTACCTCGCTAAGTTCCGAAGAACAATCTTCGTACTAAATTCACATTTCCCTTGCGGTCATGCTCATTAAGTGCTCAGGATTTATTTAGCGTCTTTTGGTCTCTTAGCGCCGTATTTAGAACGAGCCTGTCTTCTCTTAGCAACACCTGCTGTATCAAGTGTTCCTCTGATGATGTGGTATCTTGTTCCTGGAAGGTCTTTTACTCTTCCTCCACGAATAAGTACAACACTATGCTCCTGAAGGTTATGTCCTTCTCCTGGGATATAGCTTGTTACTTCGATACCGTTAGAAAGACGAACTCTGGCGATCTTTCTAAGAGCTGAGTTAGGCTTCTTAGGTGTAGCTGTCTTAACAGCTGTACATACGCCTCTCTTCTGTGGAGCAGACTCATTAGTTGCTCTTTTCTTAAGAGAATTGTACCCTTTCTGAAGTGCAGGAGCTGTAGACTTCTTTACAGATGTCTGACGTCCTTTTTTTACTAACTGGTTAAATGTTGGCATTCTCTTTCACCTCCTATGATAGTAATAAGTTGCCTCGTTTACACGAAATATGCGCACTAAAAACTAATGCCTTTTTATGCACGCTAGATTATAGTATTATGAAACCGCTTAATTGTCAAGGGGTTTTGCAAGATTTTTACAGAGATTTTTACAGAGTTTTTCTACGGATTTACATAACGTTTTTCATGGATTTTCCCCTTGTCATTTAAATTATCTTTCTCTATAATAAAAAAGATTTCTTTTTTGGAATCAAAGTATTTTACAAAAGACAGGAGAACACTTGATATGAATATCACACTTCATACATTTTTAGTCGTATGCCCGCTTGTTTTTCTCGCCGGGCTCGTCGACGCCATCGGTGGTGGCGGCGGTCTGATTTCACTTCCAGCTTTTTTAATTGCCGGGCTTCCGCCTCATGCAGCAATTGCAACGAATAAAATATCCAGTCCATTCGGGACTGCACTTGCCACTTACCGTTTTGCGAAAGCAAAACTCATTAATTTAAAGCTGGCAGCGCCTGCGGTAGTCGCTGCGATCTGTGGTTCTTTCATCGGTGCACAGATTTCCCTTCGCGTCCCGGAACACATTCTTTCCTATGTATTAATGGTAATCCTTCCGGTATCTGCATTTCTCGTATTAAACAAGAAATTATTTAACGATGAAGGGAGTGAAGAGATCACTCTGAACCGAAGAACTTACTTAACTGCAACGATAGCTGCATTTATCGTCGGATGTTACGACGGATTCTATGGACCGGGAACTGGAACATTTTTAATTATCGCGTTCACAGTATTTGCTCATCTGAACATCCAGACCGCAAATGCACAGGCAAAAGTCATCAACTTGACTACGAACCTGACCGCACTTGCAATCTTTCTTTACAATGGACAAGGCGTTTTAAGTCTCGGACTTGCATCTGCAGCCTGCAATATGCTTGGCGGATACATCGGTGCCGGACTTGTGATGAAAAACGGTTCTAAAATTGCCAGACCAAGTATTATATTCGTATTATTCCTGCTTGCACTAAAAGCACTTGGGGTTTATTAATTCAGCACAATCACCAAAAGGGACACCCTTAATCAGCGATGAGGACGCAGCACTTTGTTAAAGCGCTACGTCCTCAATTTAATTTTTTATACTTTAAATCTGTATCCCACGCCCCAGATTGTCTCAATGTACTGTGGGTTTGATGTGTCTACTTCTACTTTTTCTCGGATCTTTTTGATATGAACAGTCACAGTCGCAATATCTCCGATAGATTCCATATCCCAGATTTCCCGGAACAGTTCTTCTTTTGTATATACGTGATTCGGGTGGCTTGCAAGGAATGTGAGTAAATCAAATTCTTTTGTTGTAAATGTCTTCTCTACATCGTTGACCCATACGCGTCTTGCAGTTGTGTCGATACGAAGTCCGCGGATCTCAATAATTTTATTCTTTTCCACTGCGCTTCCTGTCAGGCGGTCATATCTTGCGAGGTGTGCTTTTACTCTTGCTACCATCTCGCTCGGACTGAATGGTTTTGTCATATAATCGTCTGCACCGAGTCCCAGCCCACGGATCTTGTCAATATCGTCTTTCTTTGCGGATACCATGATGATTGGTGTATTTTTTTCTTCTCGGATTTTCTTACAGATTTCAAATCCGTCCACACCCGGAAGCATGAGATCCAGTATGAACAAGCTGTATTCATCTTTCAGGGCTTTTTCAAGTCCTGTCTCTCCGTCAGTTGCAACTTCCACCTCAAATCCGCTCAGTTCCAGATAATCTTTTTCCAGATCTGCAATTGTCTCTTCATCTTCTACGATTAATATTTTACTCATTTACTGGTACCTCCTGATACTTTCTAAGCACAAAATACATGGTTGTCCCGGTATGTTCCCGGCTCGTTGCCCAGATTTTTCCACCGTGTTCTTCTATAATCTTCTTTACAATAGAAAGGCCAATACCGCTCCCTCCTTTTGAGGAATTTCTTGATGTGTCCGTCCGGTAAAATCTCTCGAACACATTTGGCAGATCTTTTGACGCAATTCCTTTTCCGTTATCTTCGATTTCGACCTGAACAAAATCCCCTACATCTTTGACGCGCAAATTAATCTTTGGCTTGTCTTTATCCATATATTTTACAGAGTTATTCACAATGTTATGCACCACTCTCTTAATTTGTTCCGGGTCTGCAATAACCTTGACCTCAGGTTCTACATAATTAAAATAACCAAATTCCACATTTTTTGCCTCTAGATCCAAAGACAAATCCTCTGAACAATCATTAAAATAATCATTCACAGATAAAATTGTGAAATTGTACGGAATACGGTTCGTGTCAATTTTTGAATAAAGAGTCAGCTCATTGATCAGTACGTCCATCTCGCTTGCTTTATTGTAAATGGTCCGTACATATTTTGCCACTTTGTCCGGAGTATCTGCCACACCGTCCATGATTCCTTCTGCATAACCTTTGATGGTCGTCACAGGTGTCTTTAGATCATGGGAAATGTTACTGATCAATTCTTTATTTTCTTTGTCGAATTTCAGTTTCTCTTCTGCCGTATTCTTCAGACGTTTGCGCATGTCTTCCAGATCCCCACAGAGCTGTCCGAGCTCATCATCTGTCTCAACCGGCAGTTCAAAGTCAAGATTTCCTTCTTTTATACTCTTTGTTGCCTCCCGCATCTTCCCGACCGGTCCCATGACACTTCTGTAAATCCAGATGATCAGCACACATGCGGTAAATACAAGTACCAGGAAAATGCATACGATAATCTCCACGAACAGATTTTTCACTTCCGGAATCAGGCTTCCTACATTTGTCACAATAAATGCACTGCCTTCACTTCCATCCGAATACTGAAAATCAATCTGTTTTAGAAGGACTTGCGCTTTTCCTCCAAGATACATACCATTTTCTGATGTCGTCTCGGCCGCTCCATACTCCGGGAGCTGGCTGATGACTTTCTCAGCTTTAGAAGCCTCCGTACCAATATAGGCAATCGTATCATTCTTTCTCACAAGAAGATAAGATTTTTTATCTTGCAGTTCACCATTCAGACTTTCCAGTTGTGCTGCATCTTCCATTTCTTCCGGATTTTCCCGTATCAATGCCTCCAGCTCACGATATGGCTGTTCTGTCAGCCGTGTAAGAACGGTTACAGAACTAGCCAGACTCTCGACTGTCGTATTCTTGATTCCATAATTTTTCTCAATAGAACTAAGTTGATATTTTCCAACCATACACACAAGCGCCGAAGATAATGCAAGTGGAATTAATATAATTGTAAAAAACGCTACTACCAGCCTGGTCTTAAATTTCATAAAATAAATCTCCTTTTAAGTTCAGGTCTCACTCAAAATGCACTTTTGCATCTAAAATCAAGTATAGCATGAAAAAGGACGCTTCACACGAAAGCGTCCATAAACATTTCTAAAAATTTTATAAATCAATCTTACAGATAACTTTTCAGTAACTCTGCTTTGTCTGTCTTCTCCCATGGAAGATCTACATCTGTACGTCCAAAGTGACCGTAAGCTGCTGTCTGTTTATAAATCGGTCTTCTTAAGTTCAACATCTGGATAATTCCAGCCGGACGAAGATCGAAATTCTCACGGATGATTTCAACAAGCTTCTCATCTGAAAGCTTACCTGTTCCAAATGTATCTACCATGATAGATGTCGGGTGTGCAACACCGATCGCGTAAGATAACTGGATTTCACATTTCTTAGCAATTCCGGCTGCCACGATATTCTTAGCAACATAACGTGCTGCGTAAGCTGCAGATCTGTCTACCTTTGTACAATCCTTTCCGGAAAATGCTCCACCACCGTGACGAGCCATTCCACCGTAAGTATCTACAATAATCTTTCTTCCAGTCAGTCCGCTGTCACCGTGTGGTCCACCGATTACAAAGCGACCTGTCGGGTTGATGAAAAATTTTGTATTCTCATCTACCATTCCTTCCGGAATGATCGGGTCAAAAACATATTTCTTAATATCTTCGTGAATCTGCTCCTGTGTCACATCCGGATCGTGCTGTGTGGAAAGTACAACTGCATCCAGACGCTTCGGCGTACCATTCTCATCATATTCTACAGTAACCTGAGTTTTTCCGTCTGGTCTTAAATATTTTAATGTACCGTCTTTTCTGACTTCTGTCAGTTTTCTTGCAAGCTTGTGTGCCAGTGAAATCGGATATGGCATCAATTCCGGCGTCTCATCGGAAGCATATCCGAACATCATTCCCTGATCTCCTGCTCCGATTGCTGCAATCTCTTCTTCAGACATTTTATTCTCTTTTGCTTCCAGAGCTTTGTCAACTCCAAGCGCGATATCTGCAGACTGCTCATCGATTGCTGTAATCACACCACATGTATCTGCATCAAATCCATATTTTCCACGAGTATAACCAATCTCGCGGACTGTATCTCTTACAATCTTCTGAATATCCACATAAGCATTTGTTGTGATTTCTCCCATGACCATAACAAGACCTGTTGTTGTGCATGTCTCGCAGGCAACACGGCTCATTGGATCCTGCTCCATAAGGGCGTCCAAGATTGCATCTGAAATCTGGTCGCACATCTTATCCGGATGTCCTTCAGTTACTGATTCTGATGTAAATAAATGTCTTTCCATTCTCTTCTCCTTTTCATGTTCTTCACTCTTATTCTGAGATTCGCTAAAACCCTGAAAATGCACATAGCATGGCGGGTTCATTGCACAAAGAAACAGCCCACACTAAGTGGACTGTTTATATTTCATAAGCCAATCCTCTTATTGTTCGATTACTCGCTCAGGTCGGCACCTTCCCGAACCGGGGGTTGCCGCAGCTTCACAGGTCCTTTGTACCTCCACTGCTCTGAATAAGAGAAAAATATTATTATTATCTTGTAACATGTATGACTTTATCGCAATACATAAGAAATGTCAATATACATATCTTACTTTCTGTTGTATTAGCTGACTTTCAGCTTGAACTTCTGAATCTCACGCTCTGTAGACACACGTTCAATGATTCCGCCGATTCCACGAATCTTCTCCTCGAAACGCTCATATCCTCTCTGGATATACACAATGTCGTCAACAATCGTGATCCCGTCAGTTGCAAGACCTGCAATGCAAAGTGCTGCTCCTGCTCTAAGATCCGGTGCGCTTACCCTTGCTCCTGAAAGCTTCTCAACACCTTCAATCGTTGCAGAATTTCCTTCTACTTTGACATTTGCACCCATTCTTGCGAGCTCGTCAAGATATTTAAAACGATTCTCGAAGATACTCTCTGTCACAATACTTGTCCCTTTGCATAAAGCCAGTGTAACGCCCATCTGTGGCTGCATATCCGTCGGGAATCCCGGATATGGTAATGTCTTCACATGTGTGCTTCTTAAGTCTCCCTTTGACACTACACGAACTGCATCGTCAAATTCCTCTACTTCGCAGCCAATTTCAAGAAGCTTTGCAATTGTTGCTTCCAGATGTTTCGGGATTACATTCAACACTGTCACATCGCCTTTTGTAGCTGCTGCTGCAAACATAAATGTTCCGGCTTCAATCTGATCTGGGATTACAGAATAATCTGTTCCGTGAAGTTTCTGAACACCACGGATCTTGATCACATCTGTTCCGGCACCACGGATATTTGCTCCCATGCTGTTGAGGAAGTTTGCAACATCAACAACGTGAGGTTCTTTTGCAACATTCTCCATAATGGTAAGTCCCTCTGCCATTGTAGCTGCCATCATAACATTAATGGTTGCTCCAACACTGACTACATCAAAATAAATGTGCTTTCCGACCAGGCGGTCCGCTTCAGCAAGAATCTTACCATATTCTATCTCTACATCTGCTCCAAGTGCACGGAATCCTTTCAGATGCTGATCGATCGGTCTGCTTCCGATATTACATCCTCCAGGCAGTGCAACTTCTGCATGCTTATACTTTCCAAGCATAGCTCCTAACAAATAATAAGATGCACGAATCTTTTTAATATAATCATATTCAATATTGAAATCATGAATTGCTTTCGCATTAATCTTAACAGTGTGGCGGTCTGTACGCTGTACCATTGCTCCAATACCTGCAATCGCATCCAGAAGTACATTAATATCATTAACATCTGGAAGGTTCTCAATACGGACTGTCTCATCTGTCATAATTGCTGCAGCAAGAATCGCAAGTGCCGCATTCTTCGCTCCACCAATCTCCACCTCGCCTACAAGCGGGTGACCTCCCTTAATAATATATTGCTCCATAGATAACACCTCTATATATTCTACCAATATTCTCTAAAATATTATGCACCTTTCCTTCTCTCAAGCTCCTTATCCCTGAGCGAGACAAAAATGCATGGTCGAGGGACAGTATATTATATAAACTCCCCGTATGTCAAGTCATATTTTTATGGCATGACAATAACACGCCCTCTTATGGGTACCACAACAGTATAGCACAAAACACTTGCCACGTAAAATATTTTTTATATTTACGTAATGTTTTTGTAACATTTGAACTTCCGTCGCATGGATTAGTTCAGACTCGCCAACACTTTCTCAATCGTTTCTTCCAGTTCCAATCCATCTTCGCACACTGTAACATCTGCATATTTTTCAAACAATTTTACACGTTCTTCGTATAAATCCTTCAATGTCTGTCCGTCACGCAGTACGACTCCACGGCTCTTTGCATTTCTAAGTCTCTTATTTATTGTTTCAAATGATACCTGCAAATATACGACTTTTCCGATTTCTTTGTAATGTTTCATTGCATTTTCACAATATACAACGCTTCCGCCCGGTGCAATCACTGTTTTTTCCGCCTCGATTTCAGCATTAATCCTATCCTCAACTTCCAGGAAACCGTCCGGTCCAACCTCCGCTATGATCTCTCTAAGAAGCTTTCCTTCCTTTTCCTGAATGACCAGATCTGTATCTACAAAATTATAACCCAGGCGCTTTGCAACAATAACACCCACGGTGCTTTTTCCAACCGCTGGCATACCTATTAAAATGATGTTATCCATGATGTTTTTATCCTTCTATTTTTGCTTTTCTTCCTTTTATAATAAATGTGCTTTCATCTTTTCCTTTTATTATATGCAGCCTCTAATGGACAGGTGACTTTTCTACTCGCCAAATACAACCTCTTCCAATATGCGGGCTGCATCTTTCACACAATCCGGACAGGCTTTTGCCGGCGTTCCTGTCTCGACTCCCTTTAATTCCTTACAGATTACACTGCCACTCTCCTCTTTGAATCTGCGCACAATTTCTTTGGATATTTTATAAGTTGCCCCTTTACTTCCCGGACCACCCATTTCCACAGTACTATTCTTGGCACCGGCAATTACACAGGCTGCTGTGACAGCTCCACATGTTCCTTCCATGCCGCCCATTCCAAGGCCAAGCCCTTCTGTCATACGAAACATCGTTTCTTCATCAATTCCAACCAGATCACAATATGCACACGCTACTGCCTGTGCACAGTTGTATCCACTCTTATGTTTTTCTGCAACTTTGTCTACTCTTGTTTCCATTCCTATCTCCTTATCTTTTCCATAATTTACAGTATATCAGCCTATCTCACGACATATGCTATGCATGACTTAATTGCATTTATCCGCTTTTCCAACAAGATATGTCACTTATGCATTCCGTGCTCCTTCACTTTCAATTTTCAAGCTATAAAAGATACTGTATATTTTATCACGAATCTTTTCTTTTTCCCATCCCTTATCTTTTTCTTCTTTATTGAGAATTCTAATACTACCTGATTTTAAACAGCTAAATCAATAATATTTCCGTCTCATACTTCTGTTTTCCCGTCTTCTCTGACACAGTTCCTGATAAGTCATGACCTGGATCAGATTCTGCAGCCACTCGCCTGTTTCCTCGCCTTCTTTTGCTTCATCTTTCTTTGTTTCATCTGCTTTCGCGCGATTATAAATTCTTCTGCAAAGCAGCAGCAACTGCAGCCGGTCCGGATATTCGTCATACATAACGCTCCCCATATACTCCAGACGGTCACATTCCTCTTCGATATATGGTATCAGACGCTTTGCCGTTCCTGGATATACACTCTTCATATATTCATAATCCCTCTGGTTCTGACGCTCATCATCATACAATAGCGGCATTGGATACGCCATATAGTAAGGAAGTTTTTCATCCATGTTCATACACTCCCACAAAATTCATCTGCTTTATCATATGCAGAAAGGAAAAAAGCGGAACAGCAATTGCTGTTCCGCTCAAATTTTTCTGTATTCTGTTTTTTATTAACCTAAGAGCAGTAAGCCGAATACCAATGTGAAGAGGGCTACTGTCTCTACGATACCTACTACGATAAAGTAGTTAGCTGTACCTTTTCCGGTTGCTCCTAATGCATCAGATGCTCCAGCGGCACATTTACCCTGGAATAATGCTGAAAGTCCGATTGCGAGTCCACAGAAGATACCAACACCAAGTGCCAGTCCTGCGTCTGCTCCGCCTTCTACTGCTGATTTGATAAAGTTCATAAGAAGGAATCCGTAGATTGTCTGTGTAAGAGGTGCTCCAGCGAACGCGATCATGATGAACGGTGCCGGTTTTCCACTTGCATAACACTTTTTCCATGCTCCTACTGCTGCCTGTCCTGCAAATCCTGCACCGAATGCTGATCCTGAAGCAGATAAACCAAGTGCAGCTGCCATTCCAACAAATGCTAAATTCATAATTTTTCTCCTTTAATTAAATACTATTTAATAATTTTATCGTTTACTTTAAATGGTTCGTATGCAATTCCTGTCCACTCCAGTCCTGCCTGTCCTGAGAACTCCAGAACGTTCAGTCTGACACCGTGTACTACGACTGACAGGAAACACATGATAATATTCAGTCCGTGTCCGATGAGTACAACTACAACAGCGAGAATAATAAGCGGTCCGTGGAATCCTGCTGCGATTCCGTTAAAGCTCTGAGAAATGGCAAGTCCTGCCATACCTACTGCGAACAGACGGATATAACTCATTACGTTACCAAAGCAGCTGATCGTATTCAGGAATACGGTAAACGCATCTGCAAGACCAGCTTTCAGCCCCTGTGCAAATGTACGATCCGGTGACATTGCACCGAAGAGAACAACAAGTAAAAATGCTACACCAATCATTGCAAATACCGGTGTGATGTTAATGCTCTCTCCGATTACCAGATAAAGTGATAATAAATACATTGCTACAATTGCTACGAGCCAGCCAAGGTCTGCAACCCAGCTCAGGTTCTTCTCAGCAATCTTTTTCTTAATAGAGATCAGACTACCAAGCGCCATCTGAATTGCTCCTACAGAGAATGAGAACTTCATAATCGTGTTCTGCTGTGCAAGAGCTGTAACTCCGAAGTAATCCGGATAGTTTGCAAAGCTTGGAATTACCAGTGCTTTCAGGAACGGAACATTCATTGCTGACTCCATTCCGAACCAGGTACCGGTAATCGCTCCCCATATAACGGTTGCAATTGAAAGTACAAATAATAAGTAAACTATGTTGCTATATTTCTTTTCGCCTTTTGTCTTCACTGCAAATACTATTGTTCCGATCAGAATCAGCATACCATATCCGGCATCACCGATGATCATTGCAAAGAACAGTGTGAAGAACAGGAAGAACCAAAGTGAGATATCAGACTCTCTGTATCCCGGAAGGATTCCTAAGATATCAAATACCGGCTGGATCAGTCCGGAGACTTTTCCGTATTTAACTTTCGTAGGCACTTGATCGTCGTCCTCTGCTACGTCTTCCTGCGCCCAAGCCCATTTATTTGCTGAAGCCGCTTCTTTGAATTTTGGAAGGTCTTCCTCTGGAAGATATCCTGAAATCCATACGAAATCCTCATCGCTTTCTGCGGTCTCACTTGCGGAAGAATAATTCTCCTCGTTCTGAGCTTTGAGCATCTGAGCCTGAAAACTGGCATCATATACAGCAGCTTTTTTAAGAATCTCGTCGCACTCTGCGTTCTGACGCTGGCACTCCTCAATCTCTTTTGTAAGTTCACTGATTCCTTTTTCCGGAATTGCGAACTCTGCTGCCGGAATTGTTGCCGGTAAAGCTCCGATTACAGCAACGGTATCCATCTTATCAATAGTAGCAAGACGGATCATTTTAACTTCCGGATCCTGCTCAGCCATCTCAAATTCATTTTTTGCCAGACGGTAAAAATGAAGATCATACCCTGCTTCTTTTAATTCTTTTAATTCAGCCGGTGCGAAATCGCCCCATGCTTTTACTCGTTCTATCTCTGCACCTGCTGCACTCATTTCCTGGGACAGCGCTGACTTTTTGTCTAGTGCTGCAAGCACGCCCTGATACATCTCTTCAAACTGTTCGTCTGAAAGGATCGGAGCTTCTTCTTTCCCCTTGGATTTTTTATCCGGCGCATAGTCTAATAATACTCCGGCAGTCTTAGAAAGTGTTGTAAATCTTTCTGACGCTGCGCGTGCCGGACTTTTCTTCTCTGCCAGATGCAGAAGTCCGAGATCCCGAAGTCCATCGAGCATCTCATCTTTCTTGGAGACGGATGACACGACATAGACCATTTTCATCTTTTCAATCATTTTGCCGCCTCCACAAGTTTTTTCTTTGAAATCTTTCCGCGAACAACTGCCGCTGTCTGCTGATCTCCAAGGAATACACCGATCACACGGATATTCTCCTTTGCCTCCGGAATCTTAACTTTCTCGAACAGATTTACTCTCTGAGATGTAGCACGAAGCTCATTCTCAAGAAGTGTTTCCTGTTTTCGAAGTGTAGATACCAATGCATCCAGACGAGCAATCTCACGAAGTTTTACAATTGCAGTATCAACCCACAAAGGATAGTCGTCAACATCGTAAACAATGTCTTTAAATGTCAGCTCCTGAAATGTTGGAACCGTTACACCTGCGATGTTCTCATTCTTACAGATAACTGTCTCTGGCTGTACCAGGTGATCGAGTTTTTTCTCTTCATCGAAGATTTCATTCTCCGCGAAAACTGCAACCCAGTCATCCAAGTCTCCAATCATCTGAGCACGTTCGACTTCCTTCTGCTCCAGTTCAGCTTTCGTCTTCATAATTACCGATTGCAACTGCTGTTTTTTAAGCTGCAGAGTAGGAAGATAGCGCTGATACTGTTTCAGGTGGTCTTTCTGCACCTTCTGCTCATTTTTTGTAAGTTTGATAGCCATCAACTACTCCTTTTAGTTTAATGCCTCTTTCTTTGGCCATCTTTCTTTCAGAAGACTTGTCTTCAAACCAGTCTCATTTGGCTCGAAGCACTCTGCAAGAATTTCCCAACCAAGATCAAGTGCATTTTCAAGTGGGATATTAACACTAAGGTCCATTAATTTTGTTTCGAACAATTCACCGTATTTCAGGAGTTTCTCGTCCCATTCACTCATAAGGAATCCCATGGATTTCTTCTCGAGAGCTTCCTTGTACTGTGAGTACAGACGAATCATGCCATCCATCAATGCACGGTGGTCATCTCTTGTCTTACCATTTACGTTCTGTTTCAGACGTGAAAGAGAACCGAATGGCTCGATATGTCCATTTTTCAAATAATACTGACCTTCAGTGATATAACCTGTATTATCAGGTACCGGATGAGTTACATCATCACCTGGCATTGTTGTAACACCAAGGATTGTGATAGAACCTGCACCCTCGATATCAACCGCCTTCTCATAACGAGATGCAAGGCAACTGTAAAGGTCTCCCGGATAACCACGGTTTGATGGTACCTGCTCCATCGTGATAGCCATCTCTTTCTGTGCATCTGCGTAGTTTGTCATGTCAGTAAGAAGTACAAGTACTTTCTTTCCGGCAAGAGCGAACTGCTCTGCAACAGCAAGAGACATATCTGGAACCAGTGTACACTCAACGATCGGGTCAGCTGCTGTATGAATAAACATAACTGTGTGGCTCATTGCTCCACCTTTTTCAAGTGTATCGCGGAATGTAAGGTAATCGTCATATTTCAGACCCATACCTCCAAGTACGATAACATCTACTTCTGCCTGAAGAGCGATACGTGAAAGTAACGCATTGTAAGGCTCACCTGAAATAGAGAAAATCGGGAGTTTCTGGCTCTCTACCAGTGTATTGAACACGTCGATCATCGGAATACCTGTACGGATCATATTCTTAGGAAGAATACGTTTTGCAGGGTTAAATGAAGGTCCACCGATCGGAATCATGTTCTCTGTAAGTGCCGGACCGTGATCTCTTGGAACTCCTGCTCCGTCAAATACACGTCCGAGCAGATGCTCTGAGAAGGAAACCATCATAGGTCTGTCAAGGAAACGAACAGAATCGTTGGTTCCAACACCCTGTGCACCTGCAAATACCTGAAGAGATACAATGTCTCTGTCAAGTTTAATAACTGTCGCGTAACTGTCACCTACTAAAGCAAGGTCGCCAAGACGAACACCTTCTGCTTTAACAGTAACAACGTTACCGACGATTGATTCAATTTTTGTATATACTTTCTGCACTTTAGAACCTCCTACTCAACTGCTTTTGACTTGTAGAATTCCTCAATCTTCTTCGCCTGCTCATGGTATTCTGGTGTCTCAAAGACAGTACCATGCCAGTCAAGGAATTCCTGTCTCAACTGGTTGAAGAAGCTTCGAATTTCATTCTTGTCTTCCAAATCATAGGACGCCATTAATGCTTCATAAAGTTTATCGAATTCCTGTCTCTGTCTCTCCGGTGGGCATGCTGCGTCAATCGGATCGAATGAGTTCTGCTGAAGATATACAGCATCAAGAAGTTCGCCTTTCTGATAAATGATGTAGTCTTCTGCGGATGTTCCTTCCTCACCAACTACCTTCATCATCTGATTGATCTCGTTTCCTCTTGTAAGGATTGCACGAGCCTCTTCGATACGTCCCATATCTACAACACCGGTATATTTAGACCATGAATCCATCGGATGGATTGCAGGGTATTTACGAGCATCTGAACGCTCTCTTGAAAGTCCGTGGAATGCTCCAACTACCTTCAGTGTTGCCTGTGTTACAGGTTCCTCAAAGTTACCACCGGCTGGTGATACTGTACCACCGATTGTAACAGATCCGACTTTACCATTCTTAAGTCTTACTTTACCAGCTCTCTCATAGAAAGAAGCGATTGTAGACTCAAGGTAAGCCGGGAATGCCTCTTCACCTGGAATCTCTTCCAGACGTCCTGACATCTCACGCATCGCCTGTGCCCAACGGCTTGTAGAATCTGCAAGAAGAAGAACGTCAAGTCCCATCTGTCTGTAGTACTCTGCAAGTGTTACGGCTGTGTAGCAGGAAGCCTCTCTGGCCGCTACCGGCATGGAAGATGTATTACAGATGATGATTGTTCTTTCCATAAGAGATCTTCCTGTCTTAGGATCTTCCAGTTCAGGGAACTCTTTCAGAATCTCTACAACCTCACCGGCACGCTCTCCACAAGCTGCCACGATAACGATATCTGCCTCACCATTCTTTGCTTCCATATGCTGAAGAACTGTCTTACCAGCTCCGAAAGGTCCAGGAACGCAGAATGTTCCACCTTTTGCTACCGGGAGGAATGCGTCTACACAACGAAGCTGTGTTACCAGCGGCTCGTCCGGACGAAGTCTCTCATCATAGCATTTTACAGCCTGTTTGATTGGCTGTGAGATTACCATGCTGAGTTCTTTCTCCTCACCTTTGCTGTTTGCGATCACGCAAATTGTTGCTCTTACATTATAAGAGCCTTTTTCTTTAATAGATTTAACTGTCCAGTCACTACCTTTCAGTGTGAACGGAACCATAATTTCATGTTTAAATAATCCTTCAGGAACACTACCGATTGAATCTCCTGCTTCTACGGAATCTCCAACTGCTACAGATGGTGTGAACTCCCAGTCTCTATCTGGAATAGGATCAAGATACACACCTCTCTCAAGGAAGAATCCACACTGCTCTGCAAGATCCGGCAACGGGTTCTGAAGTCCATCAAATACCTGGGTTAACAGACCTGGTCCAAGTTCTACGCTCATCAGCTCACCAGTAAACTCTACCTGATCTCCGACTTTGATACCATTTGACATCTCGTAGATCTGCATGCTGGCAACACCATTGTTGATTCGGATAACCTCTCCTTTAAGACGTTTTCCATCAACAAGAATATAAGCAACTTCGTTCTTATGAACTGCACCATCAAAGCTGACGTTTGCCAGGTTTCCGTTAATACCAGTTACATATCCTGTTACTGTTTCCATCAATTCTCTCCTGTTATAAGCTATATACGCGTTGCTGCACCTGATCAAAAAGACGTTTGAATTCCTTCTGTCCTTTTGACTGAACAAAACAGCTCTGGCGTTCAAGCAATTTTAATTTAATCGCATACCCGAATAAATATACATCATCGAAAGTATGCAAGCCTACCAATGAATCAAGATTATCAAATTCATAATCCAGCAAGATCTTCTCTGCTTCCAGCGGATTCTTTGCAGCCAGCGCTGCTCCTGCTACCTGTGCAGTCACAGAATCCTTATCATAGGATGCCAGATATGGTCTTCCCAGATTTACACTTCTCTGATAGTTGAGTTCGCTCATAAGATTCTTATAAGAGGCAGCCCACTCTTTCATGATTGGTCCCTCTTCTGACGAAAGTGTCAGGTTCTTTAAGCACTCATACTTTGATTCACTTACATTTGACTGGCACATGCCAAGAAATTCCTCATAGGAAAATGGCATCTCCCCGTCTGTTCTCAGGTCCGGCAGGCTTGATATCAAGTAATAATATGAAGCCATATGCACCTCCTGTTAGAAATCGAGATCTCTGAAGTATGGCATCAGCATCTGCATGATCTCATCATCAGAACAGTCGAAATAACCTGAACCGTCTTTTGCAGCCAAACGGAATCCTGCGCGGACACCCTTTGTAGGTCTGATTTCAAGTCCATTCTTGATCTCTTCTGCAAGTTCTGCTTTGAGTGAATCGTTCACTTCTGAAACTTCAACTGCATAATTCTTCACATCTTCATCTGATACTACAGCGTGGATCAGTTTTCCAAGAGCTGCGTCTGAGAGATTGTTCTCAATCTTTGCTGAAAGAATCTTTTCAAATTCAGCCTGTACCTCAGTTTTGAATGCAAGCATAGCATCTCTTTTTGCCTGCTCTGCACTGATTGCAGCGCTTTCTTTAAGAATACCGATCTCTTTTTCTGAAGCTTCCTGAACACTCTTAGCCTCAGCCTTCGCATCTGCTACAATTGTTTCTGCTTTTTTCTTAGCTTCTGAAATAATTGCTTCTGCTTCTGCATTAGCCGCCTCAATTCCGTCTTTGCGGATTGACGAAACTAAGTCTTGAATCTGTAATTCCATAAGTTCACTTCCTTTTCTTTATTTTCTTGGTTCTGTTATGCCACAGCATCTGCTGTTATGGCATTTTTCGGACTTTTAATTCTTCTTTCAGGCTTTCATCCCATTGTCCGTGTCTGGGACTCAGCAGTACAAAGCTTCCCCAAGCTTCACATTAAGAACTCCAGAGGTTTTCCGTTCCCCCTTCTTCTCAATGGCTGCTTCTGCCGTTTGCTCACCACCTCTCCCTTTAGATAGAATAAACCTTCTAATTGAAATTATAATATACCAAACCTGGAAAATCTATAAATTTATCATTTTTTCATATATTTACAGAGTGTTTTTATATTTTCATGAAGGCTATTATAATAGTTTCCCTGAGTCTCCCCAGTGTAATCTGTGCAGATGTCCTTCCAGATTCATCCCTGCAAAGCCATTTTGCCGCAGAGCTTCATAAAGAACAATCGACACGGAATTGCTTAAGTTTAAAGATCTGATATCACCCACCATCGGAATTCTTACACAGTCTTCCTGATGTTGTACCAAAATCTCCTCCGGTATCCCCGCACTCTCTTTTCCGAACATAATATAGCAATCCGGTTCATAACTCACTTCCGTGTACACCTTCGGTGCCTTGGTCGTCGCCATGTAGATCTTTGCTCCTGGATTGCGTTCCAGAAAATCCGCATAATCAATGTATGTAGTCACATCCAGACTTCCCCAGTAATCCATACCGGCCCGTTTCAGGTTTTTCTCATCCAGACGAAATCCTAATGGTTCGATCAGATGTAATCTGGTATTAGTTGCCACACATGTGCGTCCGATATTCCCAGTATTCGCTGGTATCTCCGGTTCGTGCAGTACGATATTTAGCATTTATCTATCACCTTTCTGCATTTATTCAAAAAAACTATTTGTACAAAATTGTACTTAATTTTATACAATAAGTCAATGGTTTTTCTAGTAAAAATGTGTTTTTCTTTCTATCTTAATTGATATTTTTTGCATATTATGAACAAATTACTTGCAGAAAGAGACATACCTGTATGCTTGCAGATATGTCTCTTCCCTTTCATTTTTTCTTTATTTTCAGGCTTTATTAGCATTTTTTTAACAATATCAAAGCCTCTATTTTTTTCTCAGTTTTTCGATAAAATGATTTACCCGTCCGAGCGCTTCTTTCAAATCGTCCAATGAATATGCGTAGGAAATTCGGATATATCCTTCTCCACTTGCACCAAATGCACTTCCCGGAACAACTGCGACCTTCTCCTCTCGAAGCAGTTCCGTCGCAAATTCTTCAGACGTCATCCCAAACTCCTGAATGTTCGGGAACACATAAAATGCTCCAAATGGCTCAAAGCAACGAAGCCCCATTTCTTTAAACGTATGCATAAGATAACGTCTTCTCTCATTATATGCTGTGCGCATCTTCTGAATCTCATCATCACAGTTCTTCAATCCCTCGATTGCTGCATACTGACTGTTTGTCGGTGCACACAGGATTGCGTACTGATGGATCTTCACCATCTGCTCCATGATGATCTGCGGTCCGCATATGTACCCCAGTCTCCATCCCGTCATGGCAAGACCTTTTGAGAATCCATTTACGACCAGCGTCCTCTCCCGCATACCAGGAAGGGATGCAATGGAAACATGTTCTGTCTTATAAGTCAGTTCTGAATAAATCTCATCAGACAATACATAGAGATCATATTTCTCTACAAGTTTGGCAATCGGTTCCAGGTCTTCTTTTGTCATGATCGCGCCGGTCGGGTTATTCGGGAACGGAAGCACCAGAATTTTTGTCTTCGGTGTGATTGCAGCTTCCAGTTCTTCTGCTGTTAGTTTGAATTCATTCTCCTCTTTCATCGGAATCGGCACCGGCACACCATCTGCCAGTGTGACACACGGTGCGTAGGATACATAAGACGGCTCAGGCACAAGCACTTCATCTCCCGGATTTAGCATAGCACGCATGGTAAGGTCAATTCCCTCACTTCCGCCAACCGTTACCATAACCTCATGCACATAGTCATAACGCACATGGATCTTTCTGTCCAGGTAGTTGCTGATTTCCTGACGCAGTTCCTTAAGTCCTGCATTTGACGTATAAAATGTACGTCCTTTTTCCAGAGTATAGATTCCTTCCTCCCGTACTCTCCAAGGAGTGTCAAAATCCGGCTCCCCCACTCCAAGGGAAATTGCATCTGGCATCTCGCTTACAATATCAAAAAATTTACGGATACCTGACGGTGCAATGCCGGTTATTTTCTTAGATAATGGATCTCTCATTATGGCATCACCGGTATCCTTTCTTCTTTTTTCTCATGTTTCAGGATCGTTCCATGATCCTTATATTTCTTTAAGACGAAATGTGTCGTTGTTCCTACTACACCTTCCAGAGTCGATAACTTCTCTGATACGAATCTTGATACTTCCATCAGTGTCTTTCCATCAATGCTGACAAGGTAATCATAAGATCCGGAAATCAGGTAAACTGCAGTTACTTCCGGATAGTTCACAATACGGTCAGCCATATGGTCAAATCCACGCTCTCTCTGCGGGGTCACGCGAACTTCGATCAATGCATTCACAAAACCTCTTCCGGCTTTGTCCCAGTCGATTAGTGTATGGTAACCACAGATAATCCCTTCTTTCTCCATGTCTGCGATTTCATTTGCAACAGAAATTTCGTCTGTCCCAAGTAAAATTGCAAGTTCCCCAAGATCAGCTTTGCTGTTCTTTTCCAGATGTTTTAATATCTCACTACGAATTTCGTTCATCTTAAACCTCCACTTTGGAGGATTCTGCTATATCTTCATCAATTCGTCCGGAGCAGGACGGTCGATATAGCGGATGTCCTCCCCATTCTGTATTATTTTGTCATTATTATCCGTAAGGCGTCCGATCACAGCCGCCTCTGTCTCTTCTTTTCGAAGCGCATCTGCCAGTGCTTCCCCGTCATCACATATCATTAATATGTTTCCCGTGGAAGCAAGCTGATACGGATTGAGCTTGTAATATTCACAAATCTCGATTGTTTCTTGTCTCACAGGCATTGCCTTGAGATCCACTACAAGTCCGGTATCAGCTTCCTTAGCCAGTCTGTAAAGTGCGGCAAAGATACCGCCTTCTCCAACCTGGCGCATGACAGATACGCCTCCGGCTTTTGCAACCCTGATTTCACGTTCTGCGAAGATGGTCTCTCGGAATTCCTCTACCTGATGCAAAAAAGTTCCGGAAAAACGCTTTCCAAGTTCTCTTCTTTTTTCATCCAGGATACGAAGAGTTCCCTCCAGGCCAATCCATTTTGTAAGGACAATGTCCTGACCGGCTCGCATCGTCTCCTTGTTCCACGCCTGCTGCTTTACATCAGCCGCCAAAGCGTTCACCTGTACAAATGTACCTGCTGCCCAGGCTGCGCGGATAATTTCCGGCTCCCAAAACGTCTGACCGTGTTCTCTTGCGCAGCGCGCGGCTTCAGCTTTCACATCATAAAGATGCGTTTTCTTTTCTTCCAGCGGTGCACAGACTCTGATTTCCATCTGATCCACTCGTTCCGCCCGCGTCAGCACTTCATTCATTGCCGCCGCGACTGCATATCGTCCAATCTGTTTTGAATTTCCGTAAGCTGTTGCCATCTCACTGACCACACAGCCATGTTCTGTCTCAAACTTCATATCTTGTCTGTTCACCTCCTGTCTTTTATTTCATTTATTTTCTCATTGATTTCCTGATTTTCAAAAAAACAAATCTGTTCTTTTTACCCGGCAGAAAATTCCTCCCGGCATTCTTACTGCTCAGACGAAGATTCCATGGAACTCGCCTCGCTGATTGCCGCCTGTATCTTTGCTTTATCCTGTGTTGAGACTGCTTCTTTCACAACCGCTGCCGCACTGCTGTTCTTTGTCTTGATTCCTACAGAAATGGTTTTGTCCGCTTTGCTGTAAGTACTTTCGTTAATGACATCTTTGCTCACCTGCTTACCATTCTCATAGACAATCTTCCAAAGTTTTACTTCTTTCCCCGTATGTGCACTTCCGGTCACTTCCATCTCTCCAAGCGCCAGTTCAGCATCTGCTTTATACTTGACTCCCGGCTCTTCTGTCGATACCTCTTCCGACTCAAATTCAATCTTTCTTGTCTTATCTCTTGTCTCTTTTCCGTAAATTGCAAAACAAAGCTGATTATCGTCATCAATCTCTCCAAAAATGTAAATCGGAGTATCATAGTTATTTTCAAACACAAAATCTTTCGTGTCACCAGCAATTGCCGCATCTCTTGACGGCGGTACATAGGACACCAGCATCGAATGTGGATACCGTTTTACGACTTTCAATTCAGAGAATAGCACTGCATTGTAGAGTGTCGTGGAAACCTGACAGATGCCACCGCCATATGTATCTACGACCTGACCATTCTCATAAGAACCTGCCTGCACATATCCATGTTCTTCATCATATGGTGCTGTTACATCGTGAACCGAAATCTGTTCTCCCGGCATCACGACTGTACCATTCAGTTTCTCCATACCATTTTTCAGATTCTTCCAGCGTTCTCCGCCTCCGGCATCTGTAGAAAATGAGCCAAGTTCATCCTGTATCGTGGACAAATCCGCCTCTGTCACACTTGGCTGTTCTTCTTTTACCTTTGCCTCCATGGCGAATGATCCATGATCCCAGGAGTCATTTAAATGTTTCTTAATTGCTTTTATAGTTCCACTCTTATCTACGGTCTCTCCAATTTCCTCTTTGTTAATCTGAAGTCCGCTTCCACTTTTCGTAATGGTCGCATTCTGTGCGTGCTTTGCAAATGGAACTGCCCGTTCTTCCAGAATATTCTCCGTCGCTTTCTGATCCAATGTATATTCCGGGCTCAGGACAACTTTTTCTTTAGATAGTTTACGAAGACTCTTATATCGTCCAAAAAGTCCGCCGCTTTTTCCATAGTCCATGGCAGCCTTCACATTCGCCTTCACGTCTGCGTAATCAAATCCACATTCCTCAAGTGTCGCTTCTGTCTTCTGACCTTCCACAGTCAACGATACCGTCTGCTTCTGATCTGCTTTCTTCTGACCGGCCAGTTTCTCTAGTGCCTCTTTTTTTGAAAGCCCGGACAGATCTACGGTTCCGACATAGATATTCTCTGCAATCTTATCCTCCGGAAACTGTGATACATAGTGATGAAACGCGCCACAGACAATTCCAAGTATCAGAATACAGCCTGCAAGACAAAATCCTGCAATCCTGATTCTGCGTCTTCTCATTCTCGCCTGTTTCCTGGTCATTCTCCTGCGTCTTCTTCGCGCCATCTTATTTTCTGCATCCTTTCCGGTTTATTCTAGGCCATCATATAAGGGATAATCATCGTTGCCACCATCGCGACAATCACAACAAGTACTACGATTGAAATGATTCTCCTTGTCTTTTTATCATTGAAATTCATTCTCTATCCTCTTCTTTCCAACGAATCTTTCTTTATCATACACGTTCTCGCTTCCTGATTCAATGGATTTCGAAACTTGTAATCAAAAAGTAACATTTTCCCCATATGCGGGAAATATTCCAGGTGCGTCATCTTGCGCATCTGATTTCTATCAAACTGTTCATATCCCGGCAAATGCTTTCGTTCTTTTTCCTCTTCTTCATAAAATGCTCTGACAAACCGCTTGTCTGTTGCATCTTCGCCTGCAAATTCCGGACGGCTCTTCGCATTTTCCCTGAGATAATAATCATAAGTCAGAAGTTCCCGCATTACGTCTGCCTGCTCTGGATATTTTTCTTTCACAAAATCCAGCACGATCTCATACCGGGCGCTTCTTCGGTGCTGAATCCCCATGTAATCATGCTCTTCATAATACTGCCACAAATCTTGGTACATCTGATATGCAGATGCATAGTTTTTCACCAACGCTTCCACTACATGGGTGAATTGTCCACTATTATAGTAGATTTCCACCATTTCTTCAATCCCTTTCAGCTCAATTACATCTGAATATGGAAGCCATTTTGTAGAAAGTACTTCATACGGCGGCTCATCTTTATATCGCAGCTCATATTCCTGCTGCATCTCCTGCATATACGAACCTTTTAACACTTTCAGAAAACCAAGCTGTAACTGGTCCGGGCGCATGCTGTAGACATCATCAAATGACTTTCGAAAGCTTTTTATGTCTTCATACGGAAGTCCTGCGATCAGATCCAGATGTTGATGGATATTTCCCTTTTCTTTTATCCTTGCCACATGCTCACGGACTTCCTCAAGCCTCATTGTTCTTCGAATCTCCCGAATCGTATCCGTATTCGTAGACTGCACCCCGATTTCCAGCTGGATCAGTCCCGGACGCATCTGCCGGATCAGTCTGATTTCCTCATCATTCAGCAAATCCGCCGCAACTTCAAAGTGAAAATTCGTGATTCCATTGTCATGCTCCTGAATATATTTCCAGATTGCCATAGCATGGTCATATTTACAGTTAAATGTACGATCCACGAACTTCACCTGCGGAACCTTATGATCCAGAAAAAACTGCAGTTCATTAAACACCAGATCCAGGCTCCGGAATCGAAGCCGCTTATCAATCGAAGACAGACAATAACTGCATGAAAATGGACACCCCCGGCTCGTCTCATAATAAATAATCTTGTTCTCGAACTTTTTCATATCGTGATAGACAAATGGGACCTCACTCAGATCCATTGGCACACGCCACGGCCGCTCACAGATCGTCCCATCCGGACATCGGAATGTAATCCCGTCTATCTGCTCCAGCGATAATTCTGATGTTTCGGAACGCTTCCCATACACTTCACATAATTTTGCAAATGTCTTCTCACCTTCCCCTTTCATCACACCAGTCAGTTCCGGCAGCCTCCCCAAAGTCTCCCGGGAGTCATAGGACACCTCCGGTCCCCCTGCCCAGATGATTACATCTTTCATAACTTTTTTCACATCCCGAATCATCGACTCCACATAATCCAGATTCCAGATATAGCATGAAAAACAGATCATCTCTGCCTGTCTCCTATAAATATCTTTTAAAATCTCATCTCTGTTCTGATTGATCGTATATTCCGCCAGTTCTATCTGAACATTCACATCCTGCGGCATATTCTTTTCGGCATATGTCTTCAGACAATACACGGCAAGGTTCGAATGTATATATTTCGCATTGATCGCGACAAGTAAAATCTTCATAAATATATGCTCCTTTTCGAACGATTATACCACCTGAAATCAAAAAGGGACAGGTTAAAGTTCAATTGGGGACGGGGTTTTTTTGAAAAAGAACCGGGGTAAAACTGAAAAAACCCCGTCCCCAATTGACTTTTCCACCATCTTCCGTTATAATATGGACTTGTGCAGCCGGGGTGGTAGCGGTACCTTGAACCTGCAATCCGCTATAGCAGGGGTGATGTTGTGCCGAGGGCATTGGTCTGGTGAAGCCGCCCCTGGTATGTGGCGTTGATATCTGGGTCTTACGCGACGAAAATCCATGAACCGTGTCAGGTCGGGAACGAAGCAGCACTAAGTGGAATCTTTCGGGTGCCGTAAGGGTGCCTGGGTTGAGTTTACTGCCAGGGTAACGTTCGTTGGATCGTGTTCGACGCACAACGCACGAAAAAAATAATATTCGTGCAAAAAATAAAAGCAATAATCCGTAACTTTGGATTATTGCTTATTTTTTTTACGCTTTTCCCTCAGTTCTTTAAAAAATGTTTTCATCATCTGACTGCATTCTTCTTCCAGAACTCCTGTTGTAAGCTCTACCTGATGATTGAACTGTGGCATCTGCAACAGATTTAATATAGATCCTGCGCATCCTGCCTTTGGATTCATGCAGCCAACTACAACTCTTGTCATTCGAGATTGAACGATTGCGCCGGAGCACATCTGGCACGGCTCCAGAGTCACATACATCGTACATTCTTCCAGCCGCCAGTCTTCCATTTTCTTACTTGCTTTACGGATTGCCTGAAGCTCCGCATGAGCCAGTGTATTTTTATCGATTGTTCTTCGATTATATCCGCGAGCAATAATTTTGTCCTGATACACGATTACACAGCCAATCGGAACTTCTCCGATAGCATATGCCTTTTTCGCCTGTTTGATTGCCTCCCGCATATATTTTTCATCTGCAGTCATTTTTACTCCTTACTATCTCGGCGGTCTTCGCACCTGCCGGCACCAGTAGCCGAATTGCTGATTTTCATTTCTTTCCTGTGGTTCAAGCGTCACATTCACATCTGCTTCTGCAATAAATTCTGGAAATCCAAATGTTGCCGCCGCTCTTGCTTCCCGTTCATGATAAATGCCAGGAACTCCTAGCTTTAATTGATTACCTTCGTCGATCAGAACAAGATGCCGGTAATTATAATATCCATGAAGCAGAAAATTATTATTGGCAAGTTTCCACTCGCATCGTGGCAAGATACTGATTTCTCCACGCTGGATTTTCATGATCTGCCGCCGGAAATTTTGCAAATCTATGTCTCTATCGTCTTTCCTCAGATCTTTTTTCTCCGAGGATTCTTCTACTGTTTCCTGTTCTTTTTTCTCCGGGAGCTCTTCTACTGTTTCCTGTTCCTTTTTCTCCGAGGATTCTTCTACTGTTTCCTGTTCTTTTTTCTCTGGCTGTTCTTCTTCCAGATTTTCTGTCTCTTCATCGTCCCCGAACTGCGTTTCTACCTCTGCCTCTTTTTCGTCTATACTCTTAATACTCTTAGATTCCTCGGCGGTTTTATCACTATCGAATTCTTGAAAGACCTTTGCCCTCGCAATATCAAGGTCTCCATACATTTCCTCATTCCAAAGCGCTACATAAAATGCTTCCTTGGGATCACCAAGACCAAGCCCACAAATGTCATCTTTTTTCTCACACGTCTGACCGACACTCTGCTCTGTCTTTCCATAGCCAGCTCTTATCAGTTCTTCTGTATAGCAAAAACATCCCCCGCAGGAAATCATTCCAATCTGTATCTCTCCTGCCGGAACGAAAAGTATATTTCCCATCTCAGAATCCAATTTTATAAAATAACAGGAAATGTTTTCATTGCTTTTTCCACACAGCCCTTTCCCATGTACAGAAATCGTTGTTTCTTTCCCATCTTGTTCGACTTTTACAAACCCGACATTTCTTTTTTTCTGATTTCCTTCATATTCATACAGATATCGAATAAACCTCTTCAATCCTATCCGTCCTGACTTGTATCATTTACCACAGTCTATTCTGTTCCACTCAAAAACATTCCTCGCATTTCCTGATAAAGACGCATTGCATAGCTGTCCGTCATTCCACATATATAATCTGTCACAAGCAGAATCCTCAAATACAGTTTTTCCGCCTCTGTCTTGCCCTCTGCCTGACAATGATATGCCCGCTTATAGTTATCAGAAATAAATGACACAATCCTAAGATCCATGGAATTTAATTTCTGCGACGGGTCATCATATTTGATGATTGCTGTCATAAACTTATCCAAAAGATCACTCAGCATGACAGATTCTGTCACTTCCATTCGATAAATAGGTTCCGATGTAAAGACTTCTCTGTATGCCAGGTCACCAAGAAGCTGCATCAGCCTCTCACAGTAAGTACCGTGAAACAAATCATACTTATATTCACCCTTCATAATTGCATCATAATTCGATGTAAACCCATAAGTTGCGCAGTTGATCACAAATCCCTGCACACGGATGATCCAGTTCTTTACTGCATACTCCTCTGGATTTGCCACATGCATCTCTTTCCCCCGAAAATATAACTCTTCCAGCTTATCCGCCGGACGAAATATATTCGTTTCCTGATGATACATCATTTGCAGTTCCTTAAGTTCCTCCAGCAATGTATGATAACTTAAGTACCCTTTTACAAATGCATCCTCGATATCCGCAGTCTTATATGCAATGTCATCTGCCGCCTCTAATATAAACGTCAACGGATGCCGACAGCCATTCGTTCCAGTCTCCCTCTCGATCTCACGGAACATTTTCTCATCTGCCAGATAATATCCCATCTTGCGCGTCTTAATATCCCCGGAATCCAAGTCGATTCCTGTGGACGGCACCGGATATTTTACAATGGTGCTCAGAAGCGCATACGTCAGGTTCATACCTCGCTCATCCACCAGAAAATGCAGTTTCGTCACAAGCCGGAACGCCTGTGCATTTCCTTCAAAATGATACAGATCCTCTACCATCTGCCGGCTCATCACTTGTTCCATCGGCTTTCCATGATATGTCATAAGTGGCAGCTTCCGTTCGAACCACTCCCGGATCACATCTTCTCCAAAATGCCCAAAGGGCGGATTCCCGATATCGTGAATCAGCCCTGCGCATTGCAAAATATTACATATATCTTCTTTCATCTGTGGTGTAAACTCAGAATCTTTTTTGTAAACTAAAATGTTTTCTCCGATGTTCTGTCCAAGAGATTTTGCAAAAGAAGAAACCTCCAGAGAATGAGTTAGTCTTGTCCGGATAAAATCACTTTTATCCAGTGGAAATACCTGTGTCTTATCTTGAAGTCTTCGAAATGAAGCACTGCCAATAATTCGATGGTAATCTTTTTCAAATTCACTCCGCAAGTCTGAACTTTTAGCATTTCTCCCTCTCGTCTGTCCACCACGACATCTCTTTGCCGACAGAAGTTCTTCCCATCTCATCTTCTTATTTCTCCTCACAAATGATCTACTATTACTTAATCCAGATAAATCGGAGGCTCGTAATCCTTGCCGAGAAGCGCTTTCTTGCGCTCCTGATATCCAAGGAATGCCCACTCTGTCATGTCGGTCCACTGATGATCACTTCTGTCATAGACCTGGACATAACCGATTCTCTTTGGATGCATTCTCACACTGTTTGATTCATATTCCATGCCTGTATATGGATTGATATCACCCACATTTTCTTCTTCTGGCGCTTCCCAATCCTGTGCGGTATCAGCAAACTCTTCTTCCATATCCTGTTGATTTTCCTTAACATATTCTTCGTATGCCTGCTCCTCTTCCTGATACGGTTCTGACTCCTGATACTCTTCAGCTTCCTGATATTCTTCCGGCTCCTGATGCTCTTCAGCTTCCTGATATTCTTTCGGCTCCTGATATTCTTCTGACTCCTGATACGGTTCTTCTGATACAGCCTCTTCTGTCTTGTCTTCCGGCTGCGCCTGATTCATCGCAGATTCTGCCTCCAACTGTTCTGTGGCAGCTTCCTGCTTGTCCTCATGAACCGCCTCTGCTTGCTTTTTCTTACGGCGCGGGAAATAAGCCCTCCAGCCACGTGGCTTCTCCTGCTCTTTTTCCTGTTCCTTTTCTCGCTCTCTTTCTCTTTCTCTTTCTTCTCTGTCTTCTCTTGCCTTCTTCTCTTCAGCCTCTATCGCAGCCATTTCTTCCAGAATATCCTTCACATCCTCCTGCTTGTCATACTCAACATCTTCCGAAGACTGCGGCTCTTCTTCATATTCTGCCGGTTCTTCATATTCTGCCGGCTCCTCATATTCTGCCGATTCTTCATATTCTGTCTGGTCTGCATATTCTGATGTTTCTTCCATCTGATCTAAATCTTTATGGATATCTACCAGTTCTCCAATTGTAATATCACGTTCTGCTCCAGATATGCCAAATTCCCTTGCTTTTACCGGCTGTTCTTCCTGTACCTGCTCTGGTTCATCATACTCCAGATTCAGTGTCAGCTGTTGTGGTTCTTCATCTATAATAATATTATTTTCAGCTCGCTTATCGATTTTGATATTTTCACGGGTTGTATATTCACTATCCGCATTCTCTTCCAGTATACTCAGATGAAATGGGCACTCTAATATAGATGCAATTAAACGCATGTCCTGTTCCTGAAAATTATCTCTGGCCAGTCTCTGCGTCAGATTCTGTCTGGACATTTTCTTTCCTGTTCGTTCTTCAATCATCTCCGCAAGCTGCTTGATCGTCATATCTTTACGGTTCAGAACGATTTTGACCTGTTCCCCAAATGTTAACTCTAACATCGCATTTCCTCCTTATTAAATTTCCCTTACTCTCCCTTGAAAATTTTCTGTCTTTGTAAACTTTTTTGTTGCTAGATAAACCCTTATTTTTCCTCTTTCATTTTAGCAAATGCCCTGTATCAAGTCAACTTAATTAAACTGGAACATAATGAGAGATATTTTCATAAAACCCATTGACAAATGCTATTCTAACGGGGTACTATATGTATTAGTTTCACACTTTAAACAACTAAAATTTTACAGTGCGAATATTATAGATGTTACATATATAAAAGTATAGAAGGAGTTACTATTATGATTATTGTATTAAAACCACTTTCCCCAAAGGAAGATATTGAACGTGTTGAAAATATGGTCAAAGCAAGAGGTCTGGACACTCACGTAATTGAAGGAGCAGAGATGACGATCATCGGCTGTATCGGTGACACATCACGTATCGACGCGAAACTCTTCGAAGTTGATCCTGCTGTCACAAAGGTTATGCATGTGCAGGAGCCTTACAAATTAGCAAGCCGCGCTTTCCACCCGGACAACTCCATCATCGATGTGTCCGGAGTCAAGGTTGGAGGAGATAATCTGGCGCTGATCGCCGGACCTTGTTCTGTAGAGTCTGTAGACCAGGTTCTTGAGATTGCAAAAGCTGCGAAAGCTTCCGGAGCCAACATGCTCCGCGGTGGTGCTTTCAAACCTCGTACAAGTCCATATTCATTCCAGGGACTCGGTCTTGAAGGTCTGAATATCCTCTGTGAAGCAAAAGCTGCAACAGGACTGCCAATTGTTACAGAATTGATGTCCGCCGAATATCTGGATGTATTCAACGAAAAAGTTGACCTGATACAGATTGGTGCAAGAAACATGCAGAACTTCGATCTGTTGAAACAGTTAGGACAGGTAGACCGCCCGATTCTTCTGAAACGTGGTCTAAACGCTACCTACGAAGAGTGGCTGATGTCTGCAGAATACATTATGGCATCCGGTAATGAAAATGTTATTTTATGTGAGCGCGGTGTCCGTACATTTGAATCCTATACAAGAAATACACTGGATCTCCAGAGCATCCCGGTTATCCAGAAACTTTCACATCTTCCGATCATCATTGATCCAAGCCATGCCGGTGGAAAATGGTGGCTGGTTGAACCAATGGCTAAGGCTGCTGTTGCTGCAGGAGCAAACGGTCTGATGATCGAGGTTCATAACAATCCTGAGATGGCACTGTGCGACGGTTCCCAGTCTCTGAAACCTGCGAAATATGATGCACTGCTGAAACAGGTTGCTGAGATCGCAAAAGTAGTCGGAAAAACATTTTAACTATTCAAGACCCGTTCGCGGGTCTTGACGTTTTCACAGGTGTAAAAGAAAGAAGAGGATTATCAGCATGGAATTATATGTAGACCTCGGAGCACACAGCTACTCCATTTATATTGAAAATAATATTTTGAAAGATACCGGAAGCTATATCGAAAAAGTTTACTCCGGAAAAAAAATCATGATCATCTCAGACGACAACGTATTTCCTCTGTACGGAGATACTATTGTAAAAACACTGGAAGATAAATATGAGGTTCATTCTCTTATTCTCCCACACGGTGAGCCAACCAAGAATTTTCAAAGTCTTCCGAAAATCTATTCCGCACTTTTGGAAGCCCGTTTTTCACGAAGTGATCTGATCATTGCCCTCGGAGGCGGTGTCATCGGAGATCTGGCAGGATTTGCAGCCGCAAGCTTCCTTCGCGGGATCAAGTTTATCCAGATTCCGACCTCACTTCTGGCACAGGTCGATTCTTCCGTCGGTGGAAAAGTCGCCGTAGATCTGCCGGAAGGCAAGAACCTGGTCGGTGCTTTTTATCAGCCGGCTCTTGTGCTCATCGACCCACTTGTATTAAATACACTGCCAGATCGTTACATCAACGACGGTATGGGCGAGGTCATCAAATACGGCTGCATCTGGGATGCTGATTTATTCAAAAATCTGGAGGCACACACCTCATTTGAAGATTTGAAGAAAGATCTGACCGAAGTTATCTATCGCTGTGTAGATATCAAGCGAATCGTTGTTGAGCACGATCAGTTCGACACCGGCGAGCGCATGCTCCTGAACTTTGGTCACACTCTGGCACACACAATCGAACAGCATTACCACTACACACGCGAAAGCCACGGTGAAGCAGTTGCCATCGGAATGTATCAGATTACAAAGATTGCAGAGGAAATGGGACTGACGAACCCCGGCGAAGCGGAACATATACGCAAAGTCCTGGATGTCTATGGACTTCCACACAAGTGTGACCTTATGCTCCACGACCTGATCGGAGCCATTGCCCTCGACAAGAAAAACCTGGGTGGAAAATTAAATGTCGTGCTGCTCAAGGAAATTGGTAAGAGTTATACCTACCCGACTACAACGGAATTTTTCACAGAGCATGATCGGATGGTGTAAACGAAAATATAAATTGTAATTTTGACCCTATATATAATAGTAACCCCTGAATAAAATATGAGACAATTTTCTGTAGTTGCTGCGCCGCTTATCTCTGTGTGATTATACAAACTCGCCATAAAGACGGCTCAAACAGTGTATAATCACACAGGCTATGCTCGCAACTACAACGCAAATTGCTCAATTATTTTATTCAGGGGTTACTATTTCTATAGCCGGGAATTTACAATTTATATCTTCTTCCCGCCACTAAGCAGTTATCTGAACCGCAAGCAGACCTTCATGAAATTTTCCTATTCTTGAAACTTCCGCCGACTCCCACTACTCCTTCTTCTTATGAAATATAAAATAACCTAACCTTCACAACTTTCGCATACGCGAAGTGAAAAAGGCAAGAGCTCCCTCTCCTCCCGCATAAATTTAACGCTATATACAAAGCACCAAATAGCTGCTCTACAATAATTGAGTCATTTTCGTCATAGTTGCGAGCATAGCTTTGCTGATTATACACTGTTTGAGCCGCTTTTGGGCGAGTTTGTATAATCAGCAAAATATAAGTGGCGCAGCAACTATAGAAAATAACTCATATTGTAGAGCAGCTATTTGGTGCTGTATATATCCTTAAATTTAATTTTAGACAATAAAATAGGACTGCATGTTTGGGAGGTTGCAGCCCTGAGGAAAAAGTTATGAAAAAGAAAATTGTTTTGTTCTTTCGAACAATTAATAGTATAGACACAAAGTGTGATGAAACTATGTTTAAAATGAAAACTAATTGTGAACAAAATATGACTGAAACCATTCATATAATTCTTCCATAGTCCCTTTGTACTCTGTCTCAACTTCTTCTAATGGAATGTTCTTTTTATTTTCCAGTGTATCTGTTAATAAATATGTCTTTACGCCAAGGGAGCGGATCGTCAGGTCTTCCTGCACATCATTTCCTACCATGAGGCATTCTTTTGGATTAAGTCCAAACTCCTCCATAACTTCCTGAAAATATTTCGGATTCGGCTTGCAGTAATGATATGTTTCATAGGTCGTAATAACTTCAAAGTCTTCTGCATCGATTCCTGCCCAGCGGATACGGTTCATAGTTCCCACACGCGGGAAGATCGGATTGGTCGCAAGGTACACTTTCACACCATGTTCTTTCAACAGTTTAACAACCTGGTCTGCGCGCGGATTCGGTTTTGTAGATGCAATTGCCTCATTAAATTCATTTGCATAAAAATCCAACGTCTCCTGCTCTACCTCTGCTTTGGAAAGCCCGGATATTTTTTCAAAACATTTCCAGAAGGCATCCTCGTTGGTCGTGCTTCCATCATTCAGTACCATTGCCTCCACACCTTTCCAGATCGTCCCGATCAGCGCTTTCGGCTCCATTCCATATTTTACAAATCGTTTTGCCAGAAGTGGCATATAATACTTTACAAATTCATTCTGATCCATAGGAAGTAATGTCCCATCCAAGTCAAATAATACATGTTTTATCATATTTCGTTTTCTATCATCCTTTCTATTTTCGCTTATGACAGTTACAGGGGCAAAATCGCCCGTCAGGCGCTTCTGCCCCATTCATTACTTTAATTACTATTCATTTTCAGTCTTTATTTTAGCATTTCAAGAAATCCTGTACCATCACCATGATACTCGATTTCAAATATCTGTGCAAGGGTGGCCGCTATATCAGCGTAAGTATCTCTTGTTCCGATATTCACGCCCTGTTTCCAGCATTTACTGTAACCCAGAAGCGGTACAGACTCACGCGTATGATCAGTTCCTTTATATCCCGGATCACAGCCATGATCAGCTGTGATAAATAACACATCATCGCCGCGCATATTAGCAAGAAATATTTCAAGATCCTTGTCAAATTCATTTAATGCAGTTGTATATCCTAAAATATCTCTTCGATGGCCATATATCATATCAAAATCAACCAGATTAATGTAGCACAGTCCATTAAAATCTTTCTTTTGCAACTCAAATACTTTCTCCATGTTCTTTTTATTTCCATGGTTCGCAGTTGTCTCTGTGATTCCTTTTCCGGCAAATATATCATATATCTTGCCAACACCGATGACATCTTTTCCGGCATCTTTCAAATCATCCAGCACCGTCTGTTTTGGCGGCACAAGCGAAAAGTCATGTCTACGGTCTGTTCTTTCGAAGTTCGGATATTGTCCTACAAATGGTCTTGCAATGACTCTTGCTACTGCATGAGCGCCCATCAGAATCTTTCTTGCTATTTTGCAATATTCATACAGAGTTTCTACCGGCACAACATCTTCATGAGCTGCAATCTGGAACACACTGTCAGCGGATGTATATACGATCAACGCACCTGTTTCCATGTGCTCACGCCCATAATCCTTGATAACTTCTGTTCCGGAATATGGTTTATTACACAGCACTTCCCGTCCTGTCTGCTTTCGGAATTCATCCAGCACATCCTTCGGGAATCCGTCTGGATATACCGGAAATGGTTTCGGAGATATCATACCTGCCATCTCCCAATGCCCGATGGTCGTATCTTTTCCCATAGATTTTTCATGAAGTCTTCCGTAACATCCAATTGGACTTAAAGACTTATCCCCATAATTCATCTCGTCAATGTTATAAATCCCCAATTTTTCCATATTCGGAATATGCAGTTTTCCGGAATCATAACAAGTCTTCCATGTATTGCTTCCCTCATCACCAAATGCTTCTGCATCCGGTGCATTTCCTATTCCTGCACTGTCCAGTACGATCCAAAATGCTCTCATAATAACCCCTGCCTTTCGTATTATGCGTTCGCTTTCTTATAGGCAACAAACTCTTCAGGACTCAAAAATGCATCCTTATATCCAAATTCTTTAAATCACTATCGTCTCTTGCTTTCCCATGTATAAATAAAAGTTTATCAAGAAGGACTTTTTATTGCATATATTTTTTTAGTTTCTCGGTGTCAGCTCTACATACAAATCTTTGTATTGTTTTGCACTCTTTTCCCAGGAAACATCTTTGTTCATATCCCGGATCACCATATCATCCCAATACTTCCTGCTCTCAAAATAGAGCGTCTTTGCCCTGTTAATGGCATCGTAAAGAAGTCCGCTTTCATACCGGTCAAATGTAAAACCATTCCCTGTATTGTCGTACATATTATAAGGGGAAACGGTATCTTTAAGTCCTCCTGTTTCTCTGACAATCGGAATCGCACCATATCTCATAGCTATCAGCTGTGTAAGCCCGCATGGTTCAAATCTTGACGGAACCAGGATCGCATCACAGCCCGAATAAATACCGTGGGCGACATTTTCATTGTAATCAATGTATGCGCAGAAACTGCCTTTATATTTATATTCATAATAACGGAATGTATTTTCATACCAGGCATCACCGGTACCAAGAACCACCACCTGTGTATTTCCATCCATAATCCCCGGAATTACAGCATTTACAAGATCAAGGCCTTTTTGGTTGGTAAGACGTGAAATAAGTCCGATCACCATCTTATGGTCATCCACTTCTAATCCCAAAGATTCCTGGAGTGCTTTCTTGTTTATCTTTTTATTTTCTACTGCTGACTCGGCATCATAATTAGCTGTTAACAGTTTATCTGTTGCAGGATTCCAATTATCTGTATCAATTCCATTCACAATTCCTCTGATTTTATTATTATGATATCTCAAATGTTCCGCAAGACCTTCACCGTACTCTTCCGTCTGAATCTCGCCCGCATAAGTATTGCTAACTGTCGTAATTTTATTACAGTAAGCGATACCGCCCTTTAACATATTGGCATCCAGCCAGTTCTGAATCATGCAGTCTTTATTGAATACATAATCCGGAAGACCTGACCAGTATTGAATCATTTTTCTGTCATATATTCCCTGGAATCTCAGATTATGTATCGTAAGTACTGCATTTGCCCGTCCAACATTCGTATTCTGAAAACAGGTTCTTAAATAAAGCGGTACTAAAGCTGCCTGCCAGTCATGACAATGTACGATGTCAGGTGTCCAGTCCAGATAATTGAGTGCGGCAAGAGATGCCTTCGCAAAATAACAGAACTTCGGAATATCATCTATGAGGTTCGTATACGGATTACCCCAGGAAAAGAACTCGTCATTGTCGATAAAATCATAGACAACTCCATCTTTCTGATATTCCATGATTCCTACATAATACTGTTTCCCGTCAGAACAAAGATCCATATAAAAAGAACCTCTGTACTCCATCTTTTCCTGAAACTTCTGAGGAATACATTTATATCTTGGAAGAATTACCTTAACATCCAGATTTAACTTCGCCAGAGTCTTTGGAAGCGCAGACATAACATCTCCCAGTCCGCCCGTCTTAACAAATGGATAGCATTCCGAACCGATGAACGCAACACTTCTTCGCGGTCCTAAATCCAGCTGTACCATCTGTTCCTCCTGTTTCACAGGGGTTTTGTTTACAACTGCTATTTGCTTAACAAAATTCTTTTTTCTATTCTTTTTTCTACTCATATCTGGTCTCCAATCTGCAAAACATTTGCCCCATCACGGATAATATCATCCTATTGTTTTATTTCAAGAATGCCTCGGCATTCTTGCTGCGAGGTGGGAGTCATCTCCCAGCTGATATAATAATTGTAGCGAATAATGCAACGATTATCAATGATAAATCATCGAATCCAGCATTCTGGCAAATCTTAACGGATCAGGAATCTACATCTTTCCTGGACTGTTTATTTTCTCGCGACGAGCTCGCGACAGAATCTGCGACAAAGGCACTTCACCCTTGCTTTTCCTGGTGATTTCCGTGTTATCCCCCTATAAAGCCCCTATTTTCAGGCACAAAAAAATCACCGTCCCCAGAGCTCTAAGCCTCTAAAAACAGTGATTTAATAGTGCGCGATCAGGGGTTCGAACCCTGGACACCCTGATTAAGAGTCAGGTGCTCTACCAACTGAGCTAATCGCGCATCTCTTATTTTTCTGTCGCATCTCTTAACGACAAGTGTTATTATATAATAGCCTTTCTGAAAATGCAAGCACTTTTTTCTTTTTTTACAAATTTTTTCATTAGAAAATTTTTCATTTGGAACATCAGTAATTTTCTTGATGCTCTTGCGTCCCACTACCGGATATGCTATATTTAAGTTACAAAGAGGGAAACCGCAAGCGGCTACCTTAGTTATAATATTAAGCTATTGTACAATAGCCGTCACTATTTGCGGTAGTGGCGGCTATCTTCGTTTGCCCTTGAAAATCTCATAGCAAAGACCTACAAGGGCAACAATGAATATACAAAACTGAATCATATCAGAATATGTGACCATCGCATCGCCCTCCTTTCTTTCGTTAGGAGGGTGTTTTATCCCTCCGTAAAAGAAGGGTAGCCGCCTGGCTTTGGTTTCCCTATCTGTATCATAACATAGCATTAACGAACAGACAACCAGATTGATTCTATTAGTATATTTTTATATTTCCAGATTTCGCATTATCAATAATTTTTTCTCTATTTCTAAGGTTTTTCCCCTATATCCTTGAAAATCCCTCTTTTCCCATTTTGGCCATTTTTTTTGTACTTCCCTTGATTTTTCAGAACTTCCATGCTATACTATCACCCGATGTAAAACCCGAAAAACCAAGGTCTTACAAGGGTTTCGCCGATTTCCGGCGTAGGTCATATATCAACATATATGCCTCCGCGGCATTCGTCAGATGTCCATGCAAGCATGCACGCCTGACTCATTGCTACGCGAAAATGAATCGTGTGTTCGTGACCTTCCACACGTAAAACAAAACTAAAGGAGATTTTAAAATGAAGAACAAAAACATCAGTTTCATGACACAGGCTGCTATGATTGCAGCTATCTATGTGGTGCTCACTTATGTATTCGCACCATTTTCATTCGGAGAGGTACAGGTTCGTATTTCAGAAGCCCTGACCATTCTTCCGGTATTCACACCAGCAGCAATTCCAGGATTATTTATCGGCTGCCTGATAGGTAATATCCTCGGAGGCGCAATACTCCCTGACATTATCTTTGGAAGTATCGCAACATTAATTGGAGCATTCTTTACATGGAAGCTTCGCGAGAAGAGTCCTTACCTTGCCCCGGTTCCACCGATTATTGCAAATATCCTGATCGTTCCGTTCGTTCTGCGTTACGGATACGGAGTTGCACTTCCAATTCCATTTATGATGTGCACAGTTGGTATCGGAGAGATTATTTCCTGTGCAGTACTCGGAATGGTTCTTTACTTTGCACTTAAAAAATACGCAAAGACATTATTTGCACAGTAAAATATCAATCATTGACAATTTTATCGAAACATATATTTCAAAGATAATTTTTTATCAGAGTCCGGAACTTATCTAAAGTAATGTTCCGAACTCCTCCAAGAAGAGAGCGTAACGGTTTAATCCTGCTCTCTTCTTTTTATTTTCTGCGCCAGAGCCGCTATCATTCCGGCAACACCTACAACTGCCAGCATTCCTCCTGCATTTGCTTTGTCTCCGGTCTTAACCGACATAGCTTTCTGAGAGATTTTGCTGTTATCGTACTTATCTACGGCATCTTTCTGCTCGAATACCTGTCGTATTTTTTCTGTCTCTTTTCTCGATTCTTCATCAGCTTTTGCCTGGGCAGCTGCTTCCTGCGCTTTCTGTTCCGCCAGATACTTATCATAGGTTGTCTGGGCAACTGCCAGTTCTGCAAGTGTTCTCACATTTTCCAGTTTTGCCTGTCCATATGCTTCTTCACTTTCCGCCGCTTTCTGCTTTGCCGCGTCATAAGCTTTCTGCAACAGGGCTTCTCTGCTTTGGGCATCTTTTACTTTCGAAATCTCATCATTTAAATACGTGAAATCCGGATCTGTAATCTGATTTAGAAATGCAGCATCATAAGACAATGCCTTTGCCCTTTCTTCCTTTGACTGGGCTTCTGCCTGAGTGTCTTTCGCATCTGCCAGAGCTGCTTCCAGTGTATTCACTATATTTTGGGCATTTTTATACTCCGTTTTTGCCGTCACCTCTTCCTGCTGTTTCTGATTATAATCTGCCTGTGCACGAAGAAGCTGCATAATCATTGCCTTTATTTCGTCATATGCTGCCTGCTTTTTATCCACTTCTATCTGCGCTGCTGCAGCATCTTCTGTCTGTGCTGCCAGCTCTCTCTGTAGCACAGACAATTCTGCCTCCTGTTCTTCCAGTGCCTGTTCTGCTTTGTTTTTCTGTTCCACGGCATCAGATATGGACACATTTTTCTCCTCTAATTCTTTTTCTGCAATATCCAGTGCATTCTCTTTTGCCTTGACATTTTCGTCTGCCGCATCTGATTCCACCTGTGCCTGATTTAAAAGTGTCTGTTTCTGATTCACTTCATTCTCTGCTGCAATTTTCTCTGCCCTCGCCTGTGCAAGTGCCGCTTCTGCCTGCGTCTGGTGTGTGGCTGCAGATTCCGCCGTGGCACTTGTATTTCCGCCAAGTGCTTTTACCTTTGCAAATGCATAATCGTAATTTTTTTGTTTTTCTTCCTGGGAAGCCTGTACAAGATTCAGCTCGTTCTGTGCCTGGTCTACTGCCTGTTGCTGCGTTTTCACCGCCTGACGCGCTTCTTGGGCTTCTTTCTCAGCCTTTTCCACCGCTGTGTGCGCTGCGGCATTTGCCTCTGCACTCTGGCTATATTTGAACTTTTTATCTGTCATTCTGATTATTGCACGAGAGCAAAATGAATCTGTAATCGAGAAGAGCCAGAACCGACAATTGCCGGTTCTGGCTCTTCGTAATGCCAAAACAAATATTTCACTTCTATTTTGCTGCCAGATATACACTGACATTTGCAAAGTCACTTTGTGCATGATTGCTGCGTGCACCGCTTCCGATATCTTCACAGCTGACTATTCCGTCACTATAACCAACAATCATCAGCGTTGTTTGCGCATCTAAGACGGCAATTAACGGTCGTCCCTGATTAACATTGTAAAGCAGTTCGTCTATCGTACAGCCACTTAAATCCATCACGCTTCCATAAACTTCTGTAATTGCATCAACCACAGATTTTCCACCTGCGAGTGCCTGTCTGAGCTGTTCTGTATCTGCATCTTCCGTGTCAATCGAATATTTCAGATCGCGGTTTCCACGCTCCCAGATGTAATTCTGATCAGCATCAACCACGACTCCGCCACAGTCATTGGCTTTCTGAATCGCTTTTCCTGCAGTATTATAAGTTCCCTGAAGCCTTCCATGACCATACACATAAAATGCGTCTGTTTCTTTTTTGCGGTCCAGACTGACCTGTGGAACATTTTCAAGTACCACCTGTTTCGGTTTTAATAGCTTCGGCTCCTTGTCAGAAATGCCATCATCATACGTCAGGCGAACCTGTGTCTCTTTCAGATCTGTTTTATATGTCTGCACATAAATATTGCTTTCTTTCGCCTCTTCGCTGCTTGTAATATAATCCTGTGCTGTTCCGGTGTAAGTATCGCCGTCTTTTACCGCACGGTCAAGGGTGATCATATTATCCTCAAATGTAGCACTTAACATATAGATTCCTGACTGTTCATAAGTTTTGATCACCTTATCTTTACTACTTGTAATCTCCACTTTATACATCGGAATGACCTGGGCTCCTGACAGTGTTGTTCCGACTTCTTCCGTTTTTGCAACACCGTAGACAAAATCACCATCCATGAAGCCAAGTGGTTTGATACACTCGCCATCTTTGCAAGTCACTTCATATTCTTGATCAGTCTCCAGATTCATAACTGTCACAGACTTGGACTTCGAAGGATCTTCTTTCTCATAAGCTACCAGATGTCCATCTTCGCTTGCAACATACTGATCTTCATTCAGTCCTGTCGCAAGCTCCTTTTTCGTACCTTTATTCATATCCATTTTGTAGAGTACGTCATCTGCAATCGTATACAGACAGCCATTTTCTACATTATAGTAGACCAGTCCGCCCACTTCTTCCTGGGCACGGTCATAAGCCTTGTCACTGGATACGAATAATTTTTCCTCAACAGAATTCTGTTCAATATTATAATAGTAGACTGCTGATCCAGTCTCACCTTCATGGCTGCCCCGGTTCATGTATCCGCATACAGCAAATGTTGTATTTCCCTTTTCGTCTACATTTAAAATCTTAATATCATGCTGCATCAGCATATTCCGGATATCCGTATTCTCCGCATCTGCAAAGCTGAACACAAGAGAAACTTCATCCCGATCACGATTATAATTCCATAGTTCTCCCGCCTGCACAAATGACACAACGGTTCCGTTTTTATTTACCATGTAGACCGGATTCTTATCTGTGATGCCAAGAAGTACACCTTTTTCATTCAACACCTTCTTCGTCGCATCAAATATCTGGTCCATCGTCCGGTCATAATCTAACAGATATGTCTTCTGGCTTCCGGAAATGTAACGCACACGGAAATATTCCCGTACCTGGTATTCGTCTTGCTCATTTTCCTCACCAGTACAGTTCACACGATATTCCAGCTCCACTGCCATATATGTGCTGTTCAACTCTTTAATCGTCCAACGCTCACTTCCATCAACCTTCGGGGCCAGATCTCCCCATGTTACATGCGTGTAATCCGAGTGGATCGTCACATGCTGTAATGTCGTGTTGTCTCCTTCATCACTGGGCTCAATCGCCGTTCCAATTCCAACACCTTCCGCTTTCGCCAGTGCATTTTCATGGAAACTTTGTACATAATCCAGGCTTGGCGCCGCATTTAACTTGGCTCCGTCCACGATTCTCGTATAATAATACATGTCGTGATTGTCCATATGCAGCGTGATCTGAAGCATACGCTCCTCAGACAAAATATTTTCACCATCGACATTTCCTACTTCCAGCGTTGCATTCTCTCCTGGATTCTTCACCTTTTGTTCCAACAGCTTTTCTTTGCCATCGATCGAATAAACCGTATAGTCCAGGCTGTCGATCACATTTTCATAAGCTTTAATGGTGACCTGAAGCTGGCCATTGCTGACCGGTGTGATGGAATCACGTACGCCTGTCAAATCCATCTCATTCTTATATCCGGGCAGGTCATTGAGCGAATAACCGTTATAAGAAAACGCAATCTGGGGACGTGTTGCTGCCCCCATATCTGTCGTCATGTTACTGTTCTTTTTATTTGTCACATAGCCAAATATGACCACCGCAGCAAGAAATACCAGAACCAGTACCCCTGCGTGGATCACGCGATTTTTCCATTTCATTTAAAGCTCCCCTTTTTCGTCTAGCAGTCTCCCCAGTGTCGGTGTCACGCGAAGAAATGTCTCGCATGCGCGGATGCTCTCTTCATTGTCTGCCCGACGACCTGTTTTCACCGCACGAAGCAGAATATTTTTCGGTGTATGTTCCATGTCAATAAATTCCAGAACCTGCACGTCGTATCCCTCCCTCTTTAGATACTCCGCACGTAATCCATCTGTCACAAGCGCCGCCATACGTTCTTTCAAAAGTCCATAATTCATGATCGGCGAAAGCACATCGTTCTTCATCTGCCGGTTCAGTTCATGCTGGCAGCAAGGCACCGATAAAATAACCTTCGCATTCCAGCCAATTGCTTTTGCCAGCGCAAAATCCGTTGCTGTATCACAGGCATGAAGTGTCACAACCATATCTACTTCCTCCGCGCCCGTATAGTCTGCAATATTTCCCTCCAGAAACGTCAGCTTATCATACTGATACTTCTTCGCCAGCTCGTTACATTTCCGGATTACATCCGTCTTCAGATCCAGACCGATAATCCGGATGTCATAAGATTTCAGCTCATGAAGATAATAATACATAGCAAATGTAAGATAAGACTTTCCACAGCCAAAATCCAGAATTGTAAGCTCTCTTCCAGAATCAAGCTGTGGTAAAATATCCTCGACAAATTCCAGGAACCGGTTGATCTGCCGGAACTTGTCGAACCTTGCATGCACAATCTTTCCTTCCTCCGTCATAACACCAAGATCCTGTAAAAACGGAACCGGTACACCTTCCTGCAGGATATATTGTTTCTTCCGGTTATGATTCAGATCCAGCGGGCGCATCTTTGCTTTCTTCTGCTTCTTCTTAATTGTAACCTTTCCCTTCTTGCTGATAAGCACAGAAACTTCCGCATCCGCCGTCACAAGCTGCATCTGCTTCATATTCTCCATAGCCTCCAGCATCTTTTCGCACGCCTCATCCGCACTTAAATTCTCATGAAATGCCTGATTCCCACGAAACGTCTCCATCTGATAGACCCTTGTATCTTTCATGAGCACCGGGCGTACCTTAACCTTTGCCGAGAGCTTCTCATCTCTCGGATTACTCAAAACCGCCGATATAAAATTGTCATTTAAATTTTGTTCTAATATATTTTTTAATTCATTCATAGTAGTAATATTGTACTAGCGGTACGGGAAAAAGTCAATTTTGGACAGGGTAAAAGTTGATTGGGGACAAGGCAAATTAAAGTTAGGGACGTAGTACTTTGGCGAAATGCTACGTCCCTAACTAAAAATTTATCAATTTATTTTATCAAATATAATCACGACTTTGAATAGATCACCGTCCAGATACAAATCAAATGTTCCACCCATCATTGTGGTCAATGTCTTCGCAATAGACAATCCAAGTCCGCTTCCTTCGGTACTTCGTGACAGGTCGCCGCGGATAAATCGTTCAGTCAGTTCTTCTGCCGAGGAAATGTTAAGTGGCTGCTCAGATATGTTTTTCAGACTGAAGATTACTTTTCCGTCCAGTGTCTGCAGATCTGCATAGATGCGTGTTCCTTCCATAGCATATTTTGCAGCATTATTATAAATATTTGCAAGCACGCGCCACATTCTTCTTCCGTCTACCCGAACAATCGCATCTTCTTCCGGGAAGTTCATGATTTGTGTCAGATTTCTGGCCTGGAATTTTTCTTCAAATTCTCCGCTCGTCTGCTGGATGAGTTCTATCATATTGATATTCATAAACTCGAGAGAAATATTACCTGAGCTGACTTTTGATGCCTCTACAACATCTTCTGTCAAAGTCTTCAGTCTCTGAGATTTTTCTTCCAGAACTTCAATATATCTTTGAATCTTCGGATCATCAAATTTTTCTTGTTTCAAGAGATTTACATAATTAATAATGGAGGTCAGCGGTGTCTTGATATCGTGAGATACATTTGTAATCAGATCTGTCTTTAACCGCTCACTTTTCATATTCTTCTCGACTGCCGCATCAAGTCCGCTTCCGATAGAATTGACTTGTTCTGCAATCTTGCGTTGTTCTCCATGTATATCTTCGAGATCAATCTTGTAATCCAGCTCACCTTCACTGATTTTCTCAATACCTTCTTTAATTTTCTGTCGTCCGACTGCCCAGTTGACAAGGATTACAAATCCTGCTGTCTGCACAATGAAAATCACGAATGACCAAAATGCACTTGGCCAGCCTGATGCCAGATATGCCACCCAATGTACTGCTGCATACGCAAGATATAAAACAATTATTTTTGCTATGTGTCTGGCATTTCGAATCAATAATTTCACAAACTCTACGACACTGTACAGAAAACTGTTCTTCCATGCAATTCCTGCTTTTATTCTTCTGGCCAGACTCAAAATACCAACGAGAAACATATTACATGTATAGACTGCAAGTCCTCCGAATCCAATCATTCCAAAAAATGTTTCGTAAGAAAGAATACCATTTCCTACTGCAAATGTTTTCTGGGAGATAATTCCTGCAGCTCCCATGAAAAGCACGGTCAATAGTGACGGTACGAACCATGCAAATATAACTGTTGCAGCTCCGATTTCTGTCTTACATCTGTCAAATTTATATAAATGCAGTTCTCCATCTCTTTCCGTTCGACCTGCGATTACAACAAGCCATACTACACTGGCAAAAAATATTAAAAACGCCAAAATCATTCCTGCACTGACTCCTCGGACAAACGGACTATACTTTTCATAAAAATGTGCATTTTTATAATAACTATCTTTCACAGGATACTTCGTATCCACACCTGTCATAAACACAAACTCTCCTTTATCTGCATTACTCAGATAAACGGTCTGTGACTGCCATAGTTCTGCATCTGCTTCCTGAATATTCGTCTCAAACTCTGACAGTTTTGATTTTACTATGACATATTTCCCCATCTTACGAACACTTTTAGCAACATCATTAATATTATTTTCCTGCCCCAGCTCCTCCCGATTTGTGACGACTTTTCCACTCTTTAAATCTAAATAATAATAGAAAAAATTACTATCTCCTTCTTTATACTGCTCTGTCAGGCTCTCATAATTTGCATAGCGCTCTCCAATCTGATAAATACAGCTTTCCAGCATATTATAAGCTTCATTGAGCCTGCCATTCCAGTTGGAATTCTCGTTAACTATCTGCAAGAGATTTTCTGCTTCCAGTGGAGCTGCCTCCTCACGGAATAACACTCCATCATATTTCCAGCAATCTACATAGAGCATAGTTCCCTCTGCATCTTCGATTCCCCGAAAATTCTTTTCCTCTTCCGTCATTTCATTTCTATCTGATATATCCACATTTTCCAGCTCATCTAAGATCTGCTCCGATGTCTCCGCACCTATTCCATCTGTCATTACAAATTTTAATTCACCATTTAACACCTTTTCATTAAAATCATCCTGACTATAGTAATGATAACTTCCATCTGATAATTTACAAACGATCGGAGCCTTCAGATCTTCTGCGTCGTTGCCTTCTAATTCTGCTGAATCCGTGTTTGTATCTCCGACATAACTGGTACTCTCACTGTAGATCAATTTCTGATACCAATTCAACAAATCTCCCAATCGATATGAAAGACCGCTTTCATTCTGACCACTGATCGTCTCACTATTGTTATATACCTGAATATCGACCAGCTTATCCTCGTCAATCTTTCCATCTGTCTCAAACATCTGCTCACTGTCAATGCCGGACATCACTTGATACGCACTATTCATAAGCTCTGTATCAAAGTCATAGGAATCTTCATAGCTCTGCGTAAGTTTTCCTGTTATAAGGTCATCGAAAAGTTCTGCGTAAGACATGATGCTCATAACGCCGAGCATCATCGAAATAACCATAACATTTGCAATTATGATCAACAAAATTCTGGTCTTTTTTTTCTTATGCCATATCTTTTCCATAACGTCTCCCTTCTGTTAGCTTTTTCTTGCTGGTCTTACCCCGACCTGCTTTTACTGCTTCTCGATCTTATACCCTACGCCCCACACGACTTTCAGATATCTTGGTTCTTTCGGGTTGATCTCAATCTTCTCACGGATATGACGAATATGCACTGCCACTGTATTATCAACACCCACCGCATTTTCATTCCAGATATTTTCATATATCTGGTCAATGGAAAATACTTTGCCCTGATGCTTTACAAGCAGCAGCAAAATGTTGTACTCGATCGGGGTAAGCTTCACCTGCTCGCCATCTACTGTCACTTCTTTCAGATCATCGTTGATCGCCAGTCCACCGACTGTATAGATTGCCTCGCTCTCCTTTATCGTCGTGCTTCCAAGCTGCATATATCTTCGCAAATGTGATTTCACACGGGCAACCAGCTCCAGCGGATTAAATGGTTTCGTTATATAATCATCAGCTCCGATATTAAGTCCCAATATCTTGTCTGCATCCTCGGATTTCGCAGACAGAATAATGATCGGAATATTGTGCTTCTCGCGAATTTTTAAAGTTGCCCTGATTCCATCCATTCTCGGCATCATGATATCCATAATCAGAAGATCTACACTTTCTTTTTTCAAGATCTCCACTGCCTCGATTCCATCGTAAGCTTCCAGAACCTGATGTCCATCCTGGGTCAGATATATCTCGATCGCCTCTACAATCTCTTTATCATCATCACATACTAATATTTTTGCCATCTCATTTCACCTCTCATATCTACTATACAAGATTAGCAAATAAAATTTAAGACATAGGAATGGATTTCTTAAGAAATGATGAATATTTTCAAGAATAACGTCGAAAAATGTCTAAAATAATGTAAACGAAATCTAAGACCCTTTATTTTCAACAAATTTTGATAAAATACTAAAAGATAAAACTTACTTAGACTTCATAATTTCTAGTTTATAAAGGGGGAGTTTTCTATGTACACTCACGACATTGACTATGTAATCCGTACCCTTGGAGTAGGTGCTACATATAGGGGATATCGCTATCTAAGTTATGGGATTGAATTATGTCTGACAGACGAGGAATATCTGCTTGCCATCAGTAAACAGCTTTATCCGGAGATTGCCAGAAAGTATAAGACGACAGTCGGAAGTGTTGAACGTGATATCCGCACTGTTATAAGAGTCTGTTGGGAAAATGGTTACGATCAGCTTCAGTCCTACTCGTTCCGGCCATTACATGTCCGTCCAACGGCCGGTGAATTTTTCGACATCCTTGTCGCCTATCTAAGCCGTAACAAACCAGTTCTTCAGGCTGTATGATCCTAAGTAAAAGAAACGGAATTTTATTATCAAAAACAAAGTAAAACCCCGCAAGCTTTGGGCCGCTGCAGGGTTTTATTTTTTTTACCGGAGACTAACGATCTTCCATCTTCACATACTCACGGTATGGAGACAACGGCTTATAAGCCGGTCGGATAATCTTATCTACATTCTTGAGCTCTTCCAGTCTGTGGGCGCTCCAGCCTACAATACGGGCCGCCGCAAAAATCGGAGTGTAAAGAGATGCCGGAAGATCCAGCATACTATACACAAGACCACTGTAAAAGTCCACATTTGCATTTACACCTTTGTAAATTTTACGCTTTTCGCCGATGACCTGTGGAGCCATGCGCTCTACCATAGCATACAGTGCGTACTCTTCTTCCCGTCCTTTTTCTTTCGCAAGCTGCTCTACGAATTGCTTGAAAATCTCCGCACGCGGATCGGATACAGAATAAATCGCATGACCCATGCCATAAATCAGACCTTTCTGGTCAAATGCTTTCTTATCCAAAAGGTCTTCCAGATACTGATGTACTTCATCTTCGTCCGTCCAGTCGGAAATTTTTTTCTTCATGTCTGCGAACATCTGCGTTACTTTGATATTGGCACCGCCATGCTTCGGTCCCTTAAGAGATGCCATCGCTGCGGACATTGTAGAGTACGTATCTGTTCCTGAGGACGTAACTACGTGAGTGGTAAATGTTGAGTTATTACCACCGCCGTGATCCATGTGGAGCACCAGTGCCATGTCCAAGATCCTTGCCTCAAGCTTCGTATATTTCTTATCCTCGCGGAGCATCATCAGAATGTTCTCAGCTGTGGACAGATTCGGCTGTGGTGCATAAATATACAGGTCTTCTCCCATGCGGAAGTTATATGCATGATAACTATAGACCATCAGCATCGGGAACTGGCTGATCAGGTTCAGACACTGTCTCAGTACGTTCGAGATGGTCGTATCGTCTGCTTTATCATCGTAGGAATAGAGATTCAGGATTTCTCTGGACAGACTGTTCATCATGTCGCCGCTCGGAGCCTTCATGATAACGTCACGCACAAAATTCGGCGGAAGCGTTCTTCTCTCCACCAGAGTTTCATGGAACATCTCAAGTTCAGAACTATTCGGAAGTTCACCAAATAAAAGCAGATAAGCAATCTCTTCGAATCCAAAATGATCTTCTTTCAAGAAACCGCCAACCAGATCTTTGATATTGTAACCCCTGTAATAAAGATTGCCGGCACATGGAACCTCTTCGCCATTCACAATCTTCTTGGCACATACATCAGAAATATTGGTCAATCCTGCAAGCACACCTTTTCCGTTCAGGTCACGGAGCCCTCTTTTTACTTCGTACTTAGTATACAGCTCTTTATCAATGGCATTATTCTTCTCACACAATCCTGCAAAATGCTGAATCTCCGGAGTAATCTCAAATAATGCACGGTCTACGCTTTTATTCACTGTCTTTCCTACCATAAATCATCTCCCTTTCTTTTCCCACAAGTCGTTGCTAAGCGCAGCAAATTCTTCCAGCGATAATGATTCACCGCGAACACTTTCTCCTTTGCCAAGCTTTGCGATTGCTTCTGTAATCACATCTTTCGGCAAATCAATCTTGTCAGAATTAGACAATCCATTTGCCAGTGTCTTTCTTCTCTGGTTGAAGGATGCTCGGATAATATCAAACATCCACTTCTCATTGTCCACTTTCACCGGAGGAGCCGCATGTCTTGTAAGACGAATGACTGCGGAACCAACCTTCGGTCGTGGCATAAAGCAGTTCGGAGGTACATTTGCCACTATATACGGATCTGCATAGTACTGGACGGCCAGTGACAATGCTCCGTAATCCTTGTTTCCCGGTCCGGTCTGCATACGGTCTGCAACTTCCTTCTGCACCATGACCGTAATACTTTCAACCGGAACATTTCCTTCGAACAGCCCCATAATGATCGGAGTCGTAATGTAATATGGAAGATTCGCAACCACCTTCACCGGACGTCCGCCGTTCTCCTTCTCCACAAGACCACGGATATCTACTTTCAGTACATCATCATTGATCACCATGACATTGTCATACTCGCTGAGGGTATCTTCCAAAATCGGGATCAGATTCTTATCAATCTCCACGGCAGCTACCTTTCCTGCCGCCTCAGCCAGATATTGGGTCATGGTACCGATTCCCGGTCCAATCTCCAGAACCATGTCATCTTTTGTAATTCCGGCCGCACTGATGATCTTCTCAAGCACATGCGTGTCAATCAGGAAATTCTGTCCGAATTTCTTCTGAAAATTAAAATGATACTTTTGCAATATTTCAATTGTATTTTGTGGATTTCCAAGTGTTGGTTTACTCATACTTCTTTCTATTACTCCTTCATTCCATCAAACCATAAGCCAGATGAACAAACAGCAATTTATGTTCATTTGGCTCAAGTGCCGGTACTGGAAGGATTGTCCTCCTCGTACCGGCACTGTTGCCATTAAAGATATTATACACTATGTCGATAAAAAATGTTATTAAGATTGTATGAAATTTCCGACATATCACTTCACATATTTTTAATTTATGATACTGCCCGCAGCTGATATACCTGCTTCGCATTTATCTCAGTCTGTGTAAGAACCTCCTCCACAGAAATTCCTTTCAGCCGGGCGATCTCCTCTGCCACATACTGGATATATGCAGATTCATTTCGCTTGCCGCGGTTCGGCTCCGGTGCCAGGTACGGGCAATCCGTTTCCAGTACAATCGATGTCAGTGGTATTGCTTCCACGACACTTTTTAGTTTCTTTCCATTTTTAAAAGTGACGACACCACCGACTCCGATATAATATCCCAGTTTCACATACTCAGCCGCCATCTCTTTTGAACCGGAAAAACAGTGAATAATTCCGGTCAGATCCGATGCGTGCTCCTTTATAATACGAAATGTATCTTCCGACGCATCACGACTGTGGATATTTACCGGAAGCCCGACCTTTCTCGCCAGATCAAGCTGTCTGATGAACCACTTCTGTTGAACCTCTCTCGGCTCCACATCCCAGTGGTAATCAAGACCGATCTCACCGACAGCAACCACTTTCGGATCGTGACACATTTCCTCCAGACGCGCCAGCGCATCATCGTTCAACTCGCCGACCTCGTCCGGATGGACACCGACAGCCGCATAAACTGCCGGATACTGATGTGCCAGCGCAAGTGCATTTTCACTTGTCTGCATAGAAGCACCCACCGTCACAATTGCTTTCAGCCCACGCTCCTTTAAGTTCGTCAGCAACATTTCCCGGTCCACATCGAACTGTTCGTCATCGTAATGTCCATGTGTATCGATAATCATATTACAGAATCTCTTTTCTGAGCTGCTCTGGTGTCTTCATAGATAACAATGCAGGCGCAATATCAAATACACTTCTTGCTCCGTTCTCGCCCTTCTGATTCAGGCGGTAAGCTGCTCTTGCATAAGCAATCAGAACGCTCGCTGTGAACTCTGGATTAGAATCCAGCTTCAGAGAATACTCAATCACATGCTTGTTGCCCTCTTCTCCAGTTTCACCTGTGCGGATCACGAATCCACCATGAGGCATCTTGCTGTGGTCTCTCTTCAGCTCTTCCTCAGAAATAAAATGAACGGTCGTGTTGTATTCATCAAAATAATTCGGCATAGTCTTGATCGCATTTTCAATCTCAGCTTTGTTGGCACCCTCTTGCGCTACGACATAGCACTCACGCGTATGTTTGTCTCTTGTAGTCAGCTTTGGCTCACTTCCACTTCTCACCTGATCAACAGCCTCGTCAACAGGAACTGTATACTGGATCGCATTCTTCACACCCGGAATACGGCGGATAGCATCAGAATGTCCCTGGCTTACACCCTTGCCCCAGAATGTATATGTGCTTCCCTGGACAAGAATAGACTCCGCATAGAGACGGTTCAAAGAGAACATTCCCGGATCCCAGCCAACAGAAATAATACTGATATTATTTCCCTCTTTTGCAGCTTTGTCCACATTTGCAAAATACTCTGGGATCTTGGCATGTGTATCAAAACTGTCAATTGTGTTAAAATTCGCTGCAATCTCTGGACCCATGACCGGAAGATCCGTTGCAGAACCACCGCACAGAACCATTACATCCACGTCACCCTTCATAGATAACATATCATCCATGTGCACTACTTTCGCACCCTCAGTCGCAACTTTGACAGACGCAGGATCTCTTCTTGTAAAAACTGCCGCCAACTCCATGTCCTCATTTCTCTTAATTGCCTGCTCAACGCCACGGCCAATATTACCATAACCTACAATACCAATTCTAATCTTACTCATATTTCCTCCTTTGGGGACGGGGTTTTTTCAAAAAAACCCCGTCCCCAATTAAATTGTGTAATTATTTAAACTGCCTTTTTCCGCTTCTTACAGCGATTGTTAACCTGTCCCTTTTTGAATTGTGCTTCACCGTACACAAAATTTTTAAGCTCTGTATATTAGCAAATCTCTGCTCCTGCCGGCATTGCTTTTTCCGGTGTCATCAGGGCCAGATTTCCTTCTGCATCTTCTGCGCACAGAAGCATTCCTTCTGAAAGTACTCCTGCAAGTTTTGCCGGCTTCAGGTTCACAAGTACCATAACTTTCTTGCCGACCATTTCTTCTGGTGTATAGTGTTTGCGGATTCCGGATACAATCTGTTTTACCTGACTTCCGATTTTTACCTGTGAGCACAGTAATTTCTTAGATTTCGGGACTGCCTCGCATGAGATGATCTCACCTACCTGGAACTGCATTTTTCCAAAGTCGTCAAATGTAATTTCTGGTTTTGCATCAATATCGATTACTGTCTCTTCTTCACCATCTGCCTGATTCTCTTTCTCTTCTGCTGTCATCTGTGGGTGAAGTTCTTCTACTTTCTTCATTACTTCTTCTACGTCTAATCTTGCGAAAAGAATTTCCGGCTTTTCTGTCACTTTTCCGTCACCAAGTTGTGCAAGAATCTTCTCAGATGTTTCTGGCATGAAGGACTCCAGAAGTCTTGCGCCTGTTTTGATGCTCTCGATCAGATTATAGAGCACTGTCTCCAGACGGTCTTTCTTAGCCTCTTCTTTTGCAAGTGCCCACGGCATTGTCTCGTCGATGTATTTGTTGCAGCGTTTGAAGAGTACGAAAATCTCTGTGATCGCATCTGCCACACGCAGCTCGTCCATCTTAGCTTCCACTCTTTTTGGCGTATCCTCTGTGATTGCTTTCAGATCCGCATCAACTGCTTTGTCTTCTTCTGTCTCAGCAACACCTTTATTCGTCACCGTTCCGCCAAAGTATTTATTTGTCATAGAAATGGTTCTGTTGACCAGATTTCCAAGTGTATTTGCCAGATCGGAATTCATACGCTCTACCATAAGCTCCCAGGAAATAACTCCGTCATTCTCAAATGGCATCTCATGAAGTACGAAGTAACGTACTGCGTCAACTCCGAAGAAATCTACCAATTCATCAGCATACAATACATTTCCCTTGGATTTACTCATCTTACCATCGCCCTGCAGAAGCCATGGATGTCCAAATACTTGTTTTGGAAGTGGAAGATCCAGTGCCATCAGGAAGATTGGCCAGTAAATAGTGTGGAAACGGATAATATCCTTTCCGATCAAATGTAAATCTGCAGGCCAGTTTTTCTTGAACTGCTCTGTGCTGTTTCCATCACAATCGTATCCGATTCCTGTGATGTAGTTTGTCAAGGCATCCAGCCATACATACACAACGTGCTTTGGATCAAAGTCAACCGGAATTCCCCATGTGAAGGATGTTCTGGACACGCACAGATCCTGAAGACCTGGAAGAAGGAAATTGTTCATCATCTCATTTTTACGAGATACAGGCTGAATAAATTCCGGATGCGTGTTGATATAATCGATCAGACGGTCAGCGTATTTGCTCATTCTGAAGAAATATGCTTCTTCCTTCGCTGGTTTACATTCGCGTCCACAATCCGGACATTTTCCGTCTACTAACTGAGACTCTGTCCAAAAGGACTCACAAGGAGTACAGTACATTCCCTCGTATGAACTCTTATAAATGTCTCCCTGATCGTACAGTCTTTTGAAAATTTTCTTGACCTGTGCTTCATGATCCTCATCAGTCGTACGGATAAATTTATCATAGGAAGTATTCATTAAATCCCAGATCTTCTTAATCTCTCTCGCTGCATTGTCAACGAACTGTTTTGGTGTAATACCTGCCTCGTCCGCTTTCAGTTCAATTTTCTGACCATGTTCGTCAGTTCCTGTCTGGAAAAATACATCGTATCCCTGACTTCTTTTGTATCTTGCAATTGCATCTGCAAGAACGACCTCATAAGTATTACCAATATGCGGTTTGCCTGATGCATAAGCAATCGCTGTAGTAATATAATACTTTCCTTTGTTGCATTTCTCACACATATTCTTCTCTCCTTCTATAATCTTAATTTTTCATTATTTAATGATAATTTTTTTCACATCCTGCCGGTGGCTTTTTGTATAGGTAGGAAATGCAATTTCCTACCTATACAAAAAAACCGCCTTCTCATACTGAGAAGGCGGGATATTCCGCGTTACCACTTCTTTTCGCTCTATCCTCACGGATCAGAACCTCATCGAGTGCCATCTACACTCTTTCGCTGTAATGGGCGAATCCCATTAAGTGCTAAATTCCTGACCTGTCTGCCACTCTTCACACTCACTGCTCCAAAGCCATCTTCCGCTTGTTCCAATCCGCCCTTCTCAGCTTAACTGGGGCTTCTCTGTAGAATCTTTCCAACCGTACTCTCTTTTTCCACGCATTTTCTGTTTCATTTTCAATATTCAGCAATTTCCATAAGTCATTCTGGCTATCTTATGAATACTTACATCTCTTTTAATAGATATAAAAGAATTTCAACGTAAAAATCGTAGCACAGTAAGGACTGGCATGTCAAGCCTTTTATATAGCTTTCCTATGGCCAGCTATTAATACCCTGCCATTAATACCCTGCCATTAATACCCCGGCTATTAAATACTTTGTTTTGTCTAATTTATTCGCCTGGGAACATAGTTGCTTCCAGTGTCTCCATCTCCGATTCTTCGATTCCGTATGCCCCATCCTTGTCCGCTGTTACATGAACTTCCAATGTCGTCTCATCACCGTAAGAGTTTGCTTCAATCGCACGGTTCAGGCTCTCAACTAAAATATCCATAAGCACATCTGTCTGTGTCGGATCTTTTCCCTGATTTGCATACTCTGTTGCAATATCATTTACATAATTGGAAGAATTACTGAATACATCTGATGGCTTGATCACTACAGTTACTACATAGCTGTCATCATCCTGTTTCTTGGCATCTTTTACTGTGAAATCTGCCAGATCATAGGCCTTATCAGCTACCTCTATGTATTTATCCATCATCTCATCACTAACGTCCATTCCTGTAAATGCGCTCTCGATCTGAGTTCTCATACCTTCTGTCACTTCTTTTTTCGCATCACTCTCAGAAATTCCACGGTATTCGGCATATTTATCATACTGCGCATGATAATTTGCATCTAATACCGATTTTGTGTATCCTGCTGCATCAAAATCTTTGCCACATGCAGTCAGCCCCATACACATCAGTACCGCCATCCCCAAAGCCAATACTCTTTTCATTCTCTTCATACCTTTTTCCTCCTTGTTTTGAGTTTTTTTCAAATCTATTCTATGCTCAGTCTAACATACCCCTATAAAACCCGCAACTACTTAAACCTCTTTTTTATCCTCTCAGGAACATCATGCCCTCTTCCGTAAGTTCCAGATAATCCGGCATTCCTTTCTCTCCGATTTTTTCCAGCTTTTCTCTCTGAAGAAACCAGCAGATCGTCTGTTTATTCTGATTTTCTTCCCCCTCCGGGTAAAGGTAATAATTTCTTTCAAAAGGAAGTGCTGCCTCACTTTCAACATTTATCTTCAGACAGTTCTCCTTTCGCTTTCCCCACACCGGCACAAAATCATGAGCCCGATACCCAAACCAGGTTGCCTGTTCATCAATCTCCTGATTCGTATGTAATGTAATTCCCCAGTCAAGGATCTCTGCCGTATGTGCATCTACACGTTTTATTCTGGAAAAGTTCTTACAGCCGGTCAGTTTTGCAGCCTCTTTATATACAGGCTTCGCAAATATTTCTTTCGTTTCTCCATAAATGACCGGTTTCCCCTGATCCATGATCAACAGTTCCTCGCTGAAACGATAAATTTCGTCTCTGCTGTGCGATACCATAATAACAGTTCCTTCATAATCCTTCAGCATCTCGATCAGTTCCTGCTGAAGCCGGTCTTTTAAAAATACGTCCAATGCGGAAAATGGCTCATCCAACAGAATGACATCCGGCTCATACGCCATGATCCTCGCCAGTGCAACTCTTTGCTGCTGCCCACCGGAAAGCTGTCCCGGCAACCGGTCAGCAAGTCCTGTCAGCTCAAATTTTTCAATCATTTCCTGTACTTTTTTTTGCTTTTCTTCCTTGCTGCCTTTCAGACCTGCCGCAATATTTTTTGCAACTGTCATAGTTGGAAACAACGCATAATTCTGAAAGAGGTAGCCGACATTTCTTTTCTGTGGTTTTAAATCCACTTTATTGGCCGAATCAAACAGCACCTTATCATCAATCTGTATCATTCCAAAATCCGGTGTCTCAATCCCCGCGATACTCTTAAGCGTCATGCTTTTTCCACAACCAGATGCTCCCAGAATCCCGATTCGTTTCGATTCTGTCTGAAAATGTATATCAAGACTGAATTCTCCCAGTTTTCTCTTAATATCTACTTTAATTCCCATTTTTTATCCTTCCCGCATCTTTCCACAATTTCCCGTACACCCCATGCATTCTCCATCCACAATTTCTTTTTGTCGTATGCCTGGCAACTCAAACAACATACAGAAGATGCAGTATGTTGTTTAACCGGATCTACCAGCGTTTGATATTCTTCATCTTTGTGCCGGATATAAAATTCATGGAAAAGATTACAAGAAATGCGATGAGCATAACGATCGCTACCCATACTCCCGCTGTTGCATAATCTCCATCCTGAATGACCATAGCAATTTTCTGAGAAATCGTTCCCGTCTTTCCGGGAATATTTCCAGCCAGCATAGATGTTGCTCCGTACTCTCCAAGGGCTCTTGCAAATGTAAGAATGGTTCCGGATGCAATTCCAGGTCCTGCACTTGGAATCACAACTTTCCAGAAAATCCGGATGTCAGACATACCAAGTGTGCGCCCTGCATAAATCAAATTGACATCTAACTGTTCAAAAGCAGCTCTTGCATTACGATACATTAACGGAAATGCGATAACGGTTGCTGCAATAATACAACCAAGCCATGACTGCACGACCTTAATATCAAATGTCTCATACAAAAAAATTCCAAATGGTCTTCTTTTACTAAAGATCAAAAGCAGGAAGAAACCTGCGACAGTCGGTGGCAGTACCATCGGCAGTGTCAGTATTCCATCAATGACCGCCTTCTTGCCCGGTGTTGTCTTTACCACTTTTCTCGCCGCATAAATTCCTAAAAAGAATGATATAAAAGTCGCCACGATTCCTGTTTTTAATGATATAAAAAGCGGGCTCCAGTCCAGATTTTTAATAATCGATTCCATTGCATCCATCTATATTCCTCCTCCGACTTCAAGAATGTCCCTGACCTGTTTTTAGTCAGGAAAGGGACTTTTTTGCTTTTTTAATTCCCAGTCAACTTTTTGCTGGCTTAGGAAAGATATTTCTTACTCTACATCTGTATCGAAGTAGTATTTCTGAAAAATTGTTTTTGCTTTATCAGATGTTACAAAATCGATGAAATCTTTTGCTTCTGAGACTTCTGCATCACTTGCTTCGTCATTTTTAACCTGAGCGATCGGGTAGATTACATTTCCTGTAAGATCATAGCTTACTGTCTGAAGGATATTAAGCTCATCCTCATATCCATATGTATCAGAATAGTATGTTGTACCAACTTCACAAGATCCCTCTACAACTGCTGCCAATACTTTACTTACGTTATCCTGCTCGCTGATCTCAACTCCGCCAAGTTTCTCGGAGATTGTCTCTGTAGGAATTGTGGATACATCATCAACTTTGTCAAGAATTCCAAGGTTTACAAGTGCCTGTCTTGTATATTTTCCAACTGGTACGCTTCCACCTGCAAGAGCGATACTGGAAGCATCTTTTAAAGTCTCAAGTCCGGTAACCTTTGTTCCACTGTCTTTGCGTGTTACAACTACGACCTGGTTGTTTACAACATTCTTACGTGTTCCGTCAACTACAAGTCCGTCTGTCTTCTCCAGCTGATCCATCTGTTTCTGAGCTGCTGAAAAGAATACATCACACGCATATCCTTCCTCGATCTGTGTAAGCAGTGTTCCTGAACTATCTGCATTAAATGTAATCTTCACATTTGGACGATCTTTCTGATACTCTGTTGCGACTTCATCCATAACTTTGCTCAAGCTGGCGGCAATAAATACCTGAAGCTCTACATCTTCTGCAGCATCAGCCTTCGCCTCTGTTTTTGTCTCCTCTTTTTTGTCATCTTTGCTGTCGGATTTACTTCCGCATGCTACAAGTCCTAATACCATAGACATTGCAAGTAATGTTGCTAATACTCTTTTTTTCATCTCGTTTCTCCCTCTTTTGGATTAGCATAATGACTGTTTTTGAAAATGCGATTCGTTTTGCAAAAACAATCGGTGTTATAAATAATATAGCGGTCGTTTATGCGTGTTTACACATTTTCATGTCTGCTCTCACATGCAACCGCTATTATTATCCTCTCTGATATCATGAATTATCAGCTATTTCCACATTCACCATCTGTGCCACGCAAAATTCCAAGTCCATGTCCCAGATGTGGCAATACATACTCCAGACTCTCTTTTACAGCCTTCGGGCTTCCCGGAAGATTAACGATCAACGTCTTTTTTCGAATTCCGGATACAGCCCGGCTTAGCATTGCTCTTCCGGTAATAGAAAGTGAATACTGACGGATTGCATCTGCAATTCCCATCGCCATGCGGTCACAGACTGCCTGTGTTGCCTCTGGTGTCACATCTCTTTCTGCAAATCCGGTCCCACCTGTCGTAAAGATCACATTGACCTGTCTCTGGTCTGCCAGTCTCATAAGCTGATGCTTCAAAGGCTGCTCTCCGTCCGGAAGCAGTAATGTCTCTATCACGTCATATCCTTCCTTCATAAGCATCTCCTGAATCAATGGACCACTCTTATCCTCCCGCTCTCCTGCAGCACCTTTATCACTCAAAGTAATAACCGCCGCCGTAAACGGACGATCTTTTTCTAATGGAAGCATTGTGATCTCATCACCAGCTTTAATCTCGCCACCTTTCAGAACCCTTGTGAACACACCTTCTCTTGGCATGATACAATCACCCATAACCTTGTAGATCGCACAGTGGCTATGGCATTCTTTTCCAATCTGCGTCAATTCCAAAATTGCTTCTCCAATCTGAAATTTCGTTCCTACCGGGACTTTACTCAGATCAAAACCTTCCACAACAAGATTCTCTCCGAATGCTCCAAAGTCTACATCCGCACCTTTCTCTCGAAATGCTTCAATCTTTTCAAATGAAAGCATACTCACCTGACGGTGCCATTTACCCACATGGGCATCTCCTTCAATTCCCCATTCTTCCACCAGTCTTGCAGACTCGATTGGTTTTTTCTGGGTTCCTTTTTTCTCACTAATACAAATTGCTAATATCTTTCCCACAGCTTTATCCCCCAATTTGACTCATTTTCTTATCTTCTGTAATTTCACTTAAATTTTCAAAACGGTGGCTTTTTGGCTTTAACTGAATTGCCTCCGTGATTGCCTGATACAAATATTCCAATGTTTCTTGATCTGCCATTGTTGTTCTGCATCTCTGCGGCTTTTCATGCCTGTCAAAAATATCCTTCAGCTCCACGCCTTTTCCATAGCACAGACAAGGTTTTAAACACCCTTGCGCCGTCATGCGTATCCGGTTGCAATACTGACAGAATTTTCCATGAAGTGCACTGATAAATCCTACACTTCCCTGCCCTCCCGGAAGCTTCACATAAACTGCCGGTCCATTTCCATGAATCTGCCGATCTTCCTGAATATCAGGATATTGTTTCTTTAACTCTTCCAAAATGTCTTCATTGTAAATCGTCTCAAACTTTTTTCCAAGCCCAATCGGCATCATCTCAATAAAACGTACATCCAGCTTTTTCTCCAGCGTCAATCTTGCAAGTGCCAGAAATTCATCCTCATTCATACCTTTTTGAAGTACACTGTTGATTTTCACCGGGATTCCGGCATCTACTGCCTGATCCACACTTTCCAGCACCCTGAAAAGTTCGTCCCGTCCGGTAATTACCTGATAACGTTCCCGGTCCAGTGTATCCAGACTAATATTCACCGCATCCAGCCCATTTTTCAATAGTTCTGGCAAATATTTTGACAGCAGGACACCATTCGTAGTCATTGTTACCTGCTCTACTCCCGGAATCTTCTTAATCTTTCCAATCAATTCCGGACTCCCCAGTCTTACCAGCGGTTCTCCTCCTGTAATTTTGAATTTACGGATTCCGGCCTTTGCAGCCGCCTGACAGACCATCTCAATTTCTTCGTAAGAAAGAATGTTCTTCATCGGAACTAATTCTACTCCTTCCGGCATACAATACCGACACCGGAGATTACACCGATCCGTAATGGAAATTCTCATATAATCTATTATTCTTCCATACTGATCCTTCATAAATCTTTAAACTTCCTCCAACAATACCTTTACTTTACCACCACACACCATGCCTTCTTCCTCGGCATCTTCACCAGTCATATCCACATGCACGATTTGTGGCGCTTTTGCGCATCCTCGCAATATTAATAACGCTTTGCTTACAATCGTGGCTTCAATACAGCCGCCCCCAATAGTGTCTACACATCGTCCGTCTTCCATTATCAACATCTTCGTTCCAATACTTCTTGGCGCACTTCCTTTTCGTTCAACTATCGTCGCCAATATCTTTTTCTGATCCTCACATTTCACGATTGCATCCCGGATTTCATTCGAATAACCGGCTCCTCGTTTATCCTGATTCTTGACCTGTATAATTTCTGCCATAATGGATATTGCGATTTCTTCCGGTGTCTCCGCCTTTATATCCAGGCCGATCGGAGAATGTAACTGACTGAGCACCTGTGGATCGGCTCCATTTTCAAGGACACTATGTTTTACCTGTGCCACTCTTCTGCGGCTTCCCATCATTCCAATGTACGCATGTGGTTTTCTTACAATACTTTCCAGACAGATCCGATCATACACATGTCCGCGGGTAACGATTACAAAAAACGTATCTGAATCACCGGGAATCTGTTCCAGTCCCGCTTCAAATGTATCACAAATAACTTTGTCTGCTCCTGCTCTTCTGGCGTTATCTGCAAATTTCGGTCTGTCTTCCAGTACTGTTACATAACATCCAATCTGTCTGCCAAGCTGAATAATCGGCATGGAAACATGTCCCCCACCACAGATCACTATTTTCTTCTGTCCACCTATAACTTCACCAAATATTTTTTCGCCATCAACAAGCGCTATACCATTTACTTCTAACTGCTCTATCTGCTGGTCATGCTGTTCTAAAAATCCCCCTGCAACAGATGCCCATACCAGCTTTCCATTCGATACAAGCGCTTTTTCCCCAAATGCCTCTCCTGTCAGTCCTGTCAAAACGATATTTTTACTCTCCGGCTGCAGTTGTTTTAATTTTTGTAAGAATTCCCACATCTGCACTCACCTACTTTCCAAATCCGCAATTCGGGAAAGTACAGACCGGACAATTCAAGCATAAGCCGCCTTCTCCCAGTGTATCAATATCTGCTTTTTTCAGAATCTCTCCAGCCACGATCCGTGGCAGAACCAAATCAAAAATAGTCCGTTTCGCATACATAACGCATCCCGGAAGACCAATGACTGGTCTTTTTTTCTCTCCATAGTAGGACAGCAAGAACATGGCTCCCGGAAGTACAGGTGCTCCGTAAGTCACGATTTCAGCACCTGTATTCTTAATCGCAAGCGGAGTACGGTCATCTGGATCCACACTCATTCCGCCTGTACAAAGTACCATATCCACCCCTTCATCCAAAAATTTCTGAATAGCCGCTGTAATATGTTCATGGTTATCATCACTTACTACATGCCCGACGACCTCTGCTCCATATTCTTTCAATTTTTCGATAATAACCGGTGTGAATGTATCTTTGATCCTTCTGTAAAACACTTCGTTTCCAGTATTTACAATTGCAGCTTTCATCTTTTTAAATGGAATCAGCTCAAAAATCGGTTCTTCACCAGCTAATTTTTTTGCACGCTCCATTTTTTCTTTTTCAATAACAAGAGGAATAATCCTTGTCCCGGCAATCTTATCGCCCTTTTTTACCGGAAAATTTCCATGACGACAGGCAATCATCATTTCACCAAGCGCATTTACTGCATTCAATCGCTCTGTATCAACCTTTAAAAGACCGTCACACTCCGCGATCAATTCAATTTTCCCTTCTTTGATTTCCGATGGGGTCATGTGCTCATTTGCACACATATCATACAAGATCTTAGCCGCATCATTTTCATGAAGCATATTCTCATTATTCTCCCAAATGTAAATGTGATCTTTTCCCACACTTAAAAGTACCGGTATGTCTTCCTCTGTAATAATATGGCCTTTTCGAAATACGGCATCCTTCGTAACGCCTTTGATAATTTGTGTGATGTCATGGCACAATACCTGCCCCACTGCATCTTCCGTTCGCATTAATTTCATTTTATCCATTCCCTCCGAATATTTTTTCAAAACTATTCGCAGTTTAAAAAAATATTTTTATAACATTTCTCAGTTATTTTAATATCAATTTTTTTGATATTAAAATAGGGATTTTTCACCTTTTATCTAAGGTAAACAAAATCCCCTATAATTTCGCTCAAATTTATATAATATATTATAACAAAACAGGTTTTTTTGTCAACCAATTCGTCATATTCTTCAATCATTCAAAATTCACAAATTCTTTTATCCTGTCCCTCGCATCATTTCTTATAGGATATGTTTTTCTCCATTGAAATGCTCCATGATTGCTTCCAGCACCCCGCCACCGATTGCTCTGGCTTTATCCGAAATTGTATAGCAATATTCTTCCTTACATCTGGCATCAATATCTCCACACTTCATGCCAATTGTAACATTTACCCCTGGCTGCAGCATTCCCCGGACAATACCACTCATCAACGCTCGGACAGATTTTCCACCGCTATAAGCAACAATCTGATCTTTTTCCACATGATCACCGATTTTAACCACAGGCTCATAAAGTCCGTCTGCCGATGCACGGATGATCCTTTCAATAGAATATCCTCCTATTTCTGCCGGGATTCCTGTATTCGGAATTGCACAGCCTTCATGGATCACTTTACCAAGATTATGTCCTCTCATAGTCTCCACTACTACGTGGCAGTCTTTTCCAGCGGTAAATCCAGGTCCGACCCCAATTACAAATTCAGCAGCGTCTATCGTTGTTCCCAGATTTTTTTTTGCCAGTATTGCATCTACAACTACATCTGCCTTATACTCTTTCAGATACTTAAGTCCTGGATCCACAAGAAGCGGTATATACCCCTTTTTTATTCTGTCATCTATCTGTTCCGATCCGTCAGTCAGTTTCGCAGTAACATGTTCTACTTCTGCATTTCCTTCATACACTGCTCTAGAAAATGCAATTGTCCGTCGTACAGTCAATGGAACTTTCGTCTCTGTCATAATAATTTCAAATCCGCATTTATATAGGCGATATGCAATTCCTGTAGCCAGATCTCCTGCTCCTCTTATTAAAATTCTCATGCGCCAGTCTTCTTTCCCTTTTTGTTATTAGCTGCTCGTCCCCCGTAGAAGTGCTTTTAACTTAATTCCAGAATTTAATTAAAATAATTCACCATCTTGAAAAACATCTTTATAAATGTCCTGGGCTGCCGCTTCAACGCGTTCCCTGTAAAGTTCATATTTTTCAAGAAGCATATGCCCACGCTCAGTTATATAGGCTTCGCCACCATTCTTTCCACCGCTCATGCGCTCCACGATCTTCCAGCCAGTCTCTTCCTCCGCTGTATGGATGAGCTTCCAGCCTTTACTGTAAGACATACCGGTCTTTGCGCAGGCCTCCCGCACAGAACCCAGACGATCGATCTGAGTCAGAAGTGTTACAACACCCGGTCCAAAAAAAGAACGATTCACTGCAAGACTTACTTTCACATGACCTCGTATCTGCTTCTCTGCAAATATCTGCCGTCTTTCTTCATATTCCTGTGCCGATGTCACCTTCACAAGAATCCCTTCATTCTCAACCTCTATATGCGCGATCCGATAACCGAACTGCTTCCAGAAAGCCGCCACACCGGTACTTCTGACGGTTCCTTCTGCCATCTCTGCACTCTCATCAATCTGTTGTTCCAGTTTTTTGCAGATATTTCTTGCGCATGCCTGACTGGTACAGATCAAGTCGCCAAACATACCTCCATATACTGCACCAAGCAATTCTGCCCGACGCTTCTGCATCATTACCAATATATCCGGTTGAAAAAAAGGGAAACGAATATCTCCGACAAAAATACGTTCGCATGTATCCGATAGATAAGAAAGTCCCTTCAGAACTGCTAATTCAAAGGAATCTGACTCTATATCCAAAAATGTAACCCCGCGACGATGCAATGTCTGCTCTATCTTATCTGCCATTCCATCCCGTGTGACCAGAGCAATGTCTGCCACACCCGCACGTTGATAGCTTACAATCATCTGTTCGAAAATGGTCGGTCTCTTCATCTCAAGAAACTTTTCCATCTCCTCATCTGGTATCCCGACTCCGGCCACCAATATTACTGCGCCTATCTTCATCTGTCCCACCATTTCTAATATGTAATAAAATTATTATAGCAATAACCTCTTATTTGTCAACGAATTTAGCTCTCCCCTAACTTCCCTAGTTCTGGCAAGGTCTTGCTTTCTGACCGTCAATCTTTTCGTTTCTGATCTCACCACTTTTTCCGCCACTTTTATGACAAAGATAAATCTCTCCGATTTCCATAGATTTATCGATGGCTTTACACATATCGTATACAGTAAGAAGTGCCACACTGACACCTGTGAGGGCTTCCATCTCCACACCGGTCTTCCCGGTCACTTTTACTGTACAATAACAGTCAATTGCACATTCCTCTGGTTTCATCTCGAAATTCACACGGCATTTTGTGATTGGAAGAATATGGCACATCGGAATCAGTTCGGAAGTTCTCTTTGCACCCATAATTCCGGCAGTTGTTGCCACTCCGAGCACGTCCCCCTTTCCGACTGTTCCGGCTTCAATCGCATCGTAGACTTCCTTGCTCACCAGGATACGTCCTTTTGCCGTAGCCTCCCGGACTGTGTCATTTTTCTCCGTAACATCGACCATGATTGCTTTTCCATTTTCATCAAAATGTGTTAGCTGCATTTTCTGACTCCTTTCAAATGTGATTTTCTGTAAATTTACTACACATTTTACAAAAATCACTTTTTTTCAATAATGCCTGCTTTTTTCTATGTCATGTATTCCATGATAACACATTTTCTCCGAACTCTGTTCATAAATATTATAGAAAGGCACTGAAAGGATTCTTTGTATGTCTCTTTATAAAAAACGGCACTTTCTGTTGGTTGGTTTTATGTCCGGCCTGCTGATTTTTGCGCTGCTTCTAAGTGCGATTGTTGGTGGAACTTCAGCTTTGGATATGAATTCCCGCTTCGACCGATACGTGGAGGAACTATTTAGGCAGGAGGTGTCTGCGAATACGATCACGCTTCATTACACAGTAAAAGAGCCGGAATCTTATGGAATTCAAAATCCACCTGTCTCTTGTGGATACGCCGGAACAGACTCGGCGCTTATATGTGCTTCTGCGGAAAATGCTCTTGCAAGCCTTCATCAGTTCAAACGAAACAAGCTGTCTGATTATAATAAGCTGACTTACGATATTCTTGAACACTCCTATACCTCTTCTTTGGAAATGGGGCCTTATCTTTTATATGAAGAACCTCTCACACCACTTACCGGTACTCAGGCACAGCTTCCTATTCTTCTGTCAGAATATCGTTTTTATAATACTGACGATATTGACACTTACCTGAAACTTCTGACTACCATTCCCGATTATTTCCAATCTATTCTCACATTTGAGAAAGCAAAAAGCAACGCCGGACTTTTCATGGCTTCCTACGTCGCCGACGACATTATCACGGAATGCCAAACATTTGCCACCATGAAAAATAACTATCTTTATGCCACATTTGATTCTAAAATTGACGCTTTGAATTTGCCTGCTGTAACTTCTGAAGATTATAAGAAACAAAATCGTGACGCCGTTTTAAATTACGTTCTTCCGGCGTTCACTTTTCTTAGTGACGGACTCCAAAATCTTCGTGATACCGGAAACAACAAACGGGGACTCTGTTATCTTCCTGATGGAAAAAAATATTATGAACTCTCGGTAAAAGAACAGACCGGTTCTGCCAGAACCATTCCACAGCTTCAGAAACTTGCACAAAGACAAATTCAAAGTGACCTGCTAACGATGCAGAAATTATTAAACAATTCCAGTTTCCATAAGAACTCTGAAGCTCATTCTGGCTCTGTACAAGGTACCACGCCGGGAGCGGCTTCTGATTTATTCAAAGGTCACGGTACCGAATTTTCTTCTGATGATCCGGTCAACATTTTAAATACGCTGCAAGATAAAATATCCGGCTCATTCCCAGAACCTCCAAAAGTTTCTTTCGAAATAAAATATGTTCAGGAAGCTATGGAAGAATATTTAAGTCCTGCTTTTTACATGATTCCGCCAATTGATAACAGTGGCGAAAATGTCATCTATATTAATCCCGGACACATTTCTGATGACCTGACTCTCTTTACAACTCTGGCACACGAAGGTTATCCGGGGCATTTATATCAGACAGTCTACTACTCCGCCACCAAACACCCTCCGATTCGAGATCTTCTGTCATTTGGCGGATATACCGAAGGTTGGGCTACATATTGTGAAATGCTGAGTTATTACTATTCCCCGCTTTCTCATGATATGGCAACACTTCTCCAACATAATGCCTCCGTCATTCTCGGACTTTACGCCCTCGCCGATATGGGCATCCACTATGACGGCTGGACTCTTGCTGAAACAGTTACCTTTTTCCGAACCTATGGAATCACGAATGAAAAGACAATCGAGGACATTTTTGATCTGATTGTCGCAGATCCCGGCAATTATCTCAAATATTACATCGGATACGTGGAATTTCTGGAATTAAAGAAACTGGCAATAAAAACCTGGGGAGATGATTTTACCCAGAATCAGTTCCACCAATGCATCCTCGATACCGGACCGGCGCCATTTGAAATTCTACAGAAGCAAATTAAAAATGCGTATTAGCGGAAAAGTTTCAGGGGAAAGTTTCAAGGGAAGATTTGACTCATGCGAGTCAAATCTTCCCCTCAATCATATCCAGATATTCTCCTTTATCGATATGCATCATACTTACCTGATTCTGATATCTTCTAAATCCGTACACACTGTCCACATTTCGGATCAAGGACTGCAGCCGCTCGTCCGGTACGCACACGATCAACTGCAATTCCAGTTCTCTTGCGTAGTGCAGGCAGACTTCACTTCGTTCTTTGTCCATTTTGGAAAATGCTTCATCCAAAAGTACCAGTCTTATCTTGGAATCGCGGTTTGTCTGCTGCATATAAAGCATTGCAAATCCAGCCAGAAGTGCCACATATTTCGGATTTTGTCCTTCTCCTCCGGAATCACGTCCTGCCATGTCATCGACCGCATTTTTTTTCACATTTCCATCTTCATCTTCTACTCGTTCATACATACTGAAGGTCAGATAATTCCGGTAATCCACGTACTGCTCCATCTGCTGACGGTGCTGACTTAAGGACTTGGCATCTTCGTCTTTCGGAGGCATGAATTTCTCTGTCAGGCGCAAGATCTGTTGCTCGTACTTCTGATAAAATGTGTCTTCGCCAAGCGTGATCTGTCCGTCGAAACCATCATCGTCCAGCACTTTGCTGTCCAATTCCGGTGCCATCAGCATCTCATAGAACTGTCCATTTTCATTTTCTGCCGGAAGAATATCAATCTGGTAAATACTGTCAGAGAATTTAATCTTTGCCAGCATACGATTGATTTCTTTCCTGTGACGGTATGCCGCTTTGATTTCACCGTGGATCGTCGCGATTACATTTTCACGAAGCGTATGGTAGATCAGATCATACTGTTTCTGAAATTCATCTTTATACTTCGGCTCAAAGTCCTGTCTGCATTGATTCAAAATCCTGTCATAAGAAACATTTTCGTGTTCTACGCCCGTCAGACCATAGGATGGATATGCCTGATTGAACTGATTTCTCGCACGGGTCAGAAGATCACGTACTTCCTCTTCCTGCTTCATCAGCTCTTCAGATTCTTTACTTTTCTTACGTCGGTATGTCTGCTCAGATTGTATCTTTAATGCTTCCTGGACTTCAGTCTGCAGTTCTTCATTCAGCACAAATCCCTGCATCAGGAAATCCATACGATTCTGGAAATTCACAATATCCTGTTCTGCCTGTCCCTGTGTCTTGGCATAGCCCAGTATTTCTTTCTGAAGCTGTTCAGATATCTTCTCACTTTCCCGGATTTTTACTTCTAATTCTGTCTTCTGCTGATTGAGTTCCGCAGTTCTGCTTCCTTCACGAAGCTCTCGCAGTTCCTTCTCCAGCTGATCCTGTTTCTCGTAAAATGCCTGCAGTTCTTCGCCTGCCCCGGCCAAATGCAGAATCTGATCTGTGCTTTGGTTCAGCCGCTCAAATCCCTGGGCTGCTTTCAGGCTTTGCTGCATCTGCTGATCTTGCAATACTTCTTCACTCAGCTTCAGAACCTCATCTTCCATTTCACGAAGCTTTGCCTTAGAAACCTTCGTTCCAATGCAGGCATATTTTTCGTAATCATTTTTCTTCAGATGACGGAAAATGTAATTATTATAGGAATAGCAGTCGGCTGTCACACCATTTCCGGAGGCACGGAGTTCTTCCTCTGTCTCGCATTTGGCAATTCTTCCGAGATAACGGCGCAGGCACTGGTCCACGTATGGTTCTTCTGCATGAACAGCCTCATAGATCGAATTGTCATGAACTTTTGGCTCAGACCTCACAATTGCGGCCGTATCTAACAGATCTACTTCATCAATCCCACCAAGATATTGAAGCTTACGAAATACTTTCGCTGCATCAAGGGCATACTCCGGTGCGGTCACAAGACTGTGTTTCACACGCCCCATACGACCTTCAATCGCATTTTTCCACTTCTCATCTGTAATATCAAAAAGATCTGCGAAAATGTTGACGTGAATGGTTCTTCCATATTGTGTGCTCAGACGGTTCTGTAACTCCTGCCTTGCCTGTTTCAACTCTTTTCGGTACGGTTTGCGGTCGTTTTTCAGATCCTCCACCATTTCCTTTTTCTCTTTCAAATCCTTGCGGTTCTGACTGATTCTTGTACCGATTTCATCAACTTCTTCATTAATGCTCTCCAGCGCGTCACTTAGTTGTTTCTTTAGCTTCTCAATTGCTTCCTTTGAAACATTTCCCGACTTGATCTCATCAATCCTCTGAAGTGCCGGATTGCTCACATAGGCACTGATCTCTTCATCTTCCTCCCAGCGGGCAAGTCCTTTTACAACCTCTCGCCACTGCTCACTGTTGCGGGCCAGAAGCTTGATGGTCTCCTTAAGACTCTTCAGCTCCTTCTCCTTCTGACCATAATCACTGGATTTTAGTTCCGCTTCTACCTCAACAAGTGCGTTCGTAAGCTGTGTCTTTTTCTCATTATTCTCATTCTGCTGTTTTTCTCTGGCACGAATCTTCTCATTGATATCCATAAGATCCTGACTTCTCGCCTCAATCTTCGTCTTGAAGCTTTCAATATCAATATATTTTAACACCTGTTCCACATGGATCTTATCCGCACGCGTCGTCTGAAGTGCCAGATTCTGCCGGCTGATCTCATCCAGAAGATGGATCCGATTCTCCAGGTCTTCCACACGCTCTTTGATCTCACGGTACGCACCAAGCTGGTCACTGATGGTCGAAACCGTGTCCTCCTTACTCTTCGGGAACATATAATCACGGATAAACTGACCCGTTCCATTTGTCATGCGAAGGGCAATCGCACTCTTTTCCATGGTCATCATGCGCCCCGGCTCCACATATCCAAAGATCACATCATAAACCGTTTTCAGATATGCCTCTTTTGACGGATAAAGGCGATTCACATCACCTCGTCCACGATTGTCCGAAGATTCCACCCGCTTTTCCACAAGCTTTCTGAGTCCTGCAATTGTATATGGCACACCTTTCTCCGTCAGATACTCGTCCTCCGGAATTTTCCCGGAATGGCTGAAAAATGTATACTTTCGGATATCGGTATCATTTTTTCCAACTTCGAATGCAACACCGATACAAGTGCTCACCTTCGTTCCGGTGTCAAATATCTCCAGTACGATCTGAGAGCAGAAGTCCTGTCCATCACGATTGTAAGAGCCGTCTTTCTGCGCACCTCGCAGGTAACTGAGCACACTTCGGCGGTTCTTCGCATCGTCCGCCGCCTTATTTAGAAATGTAGCGGAAATACTTCCGTACAGAACGACTTGAATGGCATCCATAACTGTTGATTTTCCAGAGCCACTCTTACCACTGAACAGATTCACATACTCATGGAACTCCATGATCTTGTGGCTGACACCGCCCCAATTATTCATCAGCATTCTTGTAAATATCTTCTTCGCCTGCTTCAACTTCTGCACCGCCTTCCTCATCAACATATTCTTTCATCAATGCCTGAATATCTACACCACTGCAATACAGATTAATTGTGCTGTAAATGTAAATCTTTGTCTGATCTTCTACGTTCTGGATCGCACCCGGCACCTCGATGATCTGATGCTTGCTCATAACATACAGCGCATCTTTCCACTCTGCCATAGTCAGCTTCTCATTGATCAGATTCGTGTTCTTTCCATACTCACGGATCTCCGCCAAATTCGTCACTGTCGCATTCAGACCTTCGCCAAGAATCTTATCCCGATAGATTATTTTAATAAGAAGAATGATCTTCGTAGCCGTCACATTCAAACGTTCCACAGCCACGCCTTCCCCGGTCAGCCTGAAAATGTGTTCCTGTGGGTCATGTACCAGTTCGCACCCAAGTACGGACAAATAGTCTTCTATAAATTTCCGGTGTCTCACACAGATTTCATAGTGAAGGTTATCCCTCGGCGTTAATGTGACCGGATCGTATTTTACTTGTAAAATGCATGTCTGCCGAAACAGCGCGGAAATGGTTTTCTTCAGATTCTCCGCCTCTGTCACAGACAATTCTTCCATATAATTTACCATATGTTTTCCCTTATCCTTGTCTTTCTTGTGTTGCTTTTATTTTACTGCCTATATCTCTTATAGTCTGTATTCTAACTGTTCCAATGCTTTTTCTATCAGTCCTGTTACTTTTCTGTCCAATATCCTAATCATCGAAACCCTCTGATTACTGAGATTTTTTAATCACAAGCTTAGAGAATCTCAGACCATTCTCGTTCTCAAGTTCTTCTCCGACCTCAATCTCTTCTGTTCCTTCCGCAACTTCCGTAGCATCCTGCCAAACAAGAAACAGCTTTTCCAGATCTTCCATGGATTTTACTGTGTCTTTCGTCACAATAAAGTTTCCATCCTGCTCGTTTTGTTTCCGGAACTCTCGGATTTCCTTCTGCGTGTAAAGCGGCTTCAGAACATACTCATTCATTTCTTCCGAATCTGCCTGTTCTGTTACCTCTGTCACCGCCTGCGGTACAAATGCTTCTTTTTTCCGGTCACGTCTCTGATACAGACTCTTTTCGTTCATCACACGGTATGGTTCGGTCAGCTTCATTTTCTGCGACAGCTTGTCCAAAATTTCATCACGTTTTTCACTCTGAGTCAGAAGATTTACAAAGGCAATTGTCTGATCTTCCTCAACCGCGCCTTCCATCAAAATGTACCGGATTCTCGCAGCAGCCCGGCTTGCAAATACAGTCTTCTGCTCAATCAGCATATTGTATCTTCGCTCAATGGCATCGAACTCTCTGGAAATGCGGTACAACATTTCATTCGCTTCGTCACAGAGCTTCACTGCCCGCTCCAGACGGTAACGCTGAATGCTCAGCTTATTCTGCACATTTCGTTCTTCAGACTTCTCCTGCTCCTCTCGCGCCAGCTGAACTTGAATATCCCGGAGCTTTTCCACAAAACCTTCGCGCCTTGTCTCATTTTCCCCAAGATTCTTCTCTATCAGCTCTTTGACCGCTTCCTTGTAACGATAAAAGCTGTCGGTTGTCGTCAAAATCGCATATTTCTGGCTGTCACTATTGTTGATTTCCTTTACAAGAACTTCCTGGATTCCTAAAAAACTTCGCTGGCTCGATAATTCATCAAAATATCCACGCATCCCTTCCTGCATATTTGCCAGCATCTGAAGCAGGGATCTTGACGTATGCAGTGCACTTTTCAGAATGTCATTATTCTTCTCCCGATCCGAACTATATGTATAAAGGTGACTGTACACTGCCAGCACACTCTCACGCTCCTTGCTGTCCTCATCACTATAAAGATTACGGAACAACTCCACATACAACTGACTATACTCCGGGAAAGATACTACATAGCTGTTTAGTGTTTCGTCATAGTCGCGTCTAAGCCATCCCCAGTCTTCAAAATGCCGTAAACTTATCATCGCCATGTTCGACCGCGTCAAAAGCTCCCCTTCCTCATCAAAACGCTCCTCACTCCAGTCTAACGTCATACGGGCAAGCTGCTCATTCATAATCGCCTGACACTCACCCTCAGTCAACCCCAAAAGCGAATACGACTGGCTGCTCTCCTCGTAAACCGCCACAAGAAACTGCATATAGAATTCCATATATTTACTTCCGAATACCTTGTAAAAATCCTTCGGAATCCGACTGATCAGATTCATTCGTTCCTCCTTCACCCACAAACACACGGGATTTGCTCCTATCAGTATACCGAATTTTGCCCCTAAGAGCAACCTTTTGGGGACGTAGTTATTCTGCGTTTTCTACCGTAACTTTTCTATTTTACTACGCCCCCTAGTACTACGCTGGCCGCCAATCCGGCGAGTGTTGCCAGTAATGCCCCTGGCAGTGTGTATCTTGTTTTTGTTACTTTTGCGGTCATGAAGTAAACGCTCATAGTGTAAAATATTGTTTCTGTGCAGGACATGCTGATTGATGCCACTAGTCCCAGATAGGAATCTGTCCCGTACTCTTTGTAGACATCAAGGAGTAAACCTGTCGCTGCGGACGAGGAGAACATCTTTACTATTGTGAGTGGAACTAATTCGCCCGGGAATCCGATATATTGTGTAACTTTTCCAATCATTTGTGCCAGAAATTCCAGAAATCCGGATGCTCTTAGTACTCCGACTGCTACCATAAGCCCTACCATAGTCGGCATAATTTTGATAACGGTCAAAAATCCGTCCTTCGCTCCTTTTACAAATGTGTCATAAACTGGAATTTTCATTGTAATTCCGTAACAGATAATCCCGAATATCATGAGTGGTACAATAAAATCCGACAGGTAAAGAAATAGTTTCAATTCTTGAATTCTCCTTTTGCTTGCCCTATACTATCTGTTGTATATTATGCCGGTGGGATAAAATCCATACCGGCATCAGAAAGGAAGTTTCCGAAATTGAATCTTTTACATAAAAATAATACAAATGCTTTACCAAAAGCAAAATCTACGGACACTCATGACTTTGGTGAGGGCAGCATCTCTGGAAATATTCTGCGTCTTGCAATTCCTATGACGCTTGCGCAGCTCATTAATGTCCTTTACAACATTATTGACCGCATTTACATCGGTCATCTCCCAGACGTGTCCACCCAGGCGCTGACCGGAATCGGTCTGACTCTGCCGGTCATTACAATCATCACCGCTTTTGCCAATCTGTTCGGTATGGGCGGCGCACCGCTTTTTTCTATGGCAAGAGGTGCCGGTGAACCTGCGCGCGCCCGGAAAATTCTCGGCAACTCCTTTTCCATGCTCCTGATTTCCGGCGGTATTCTCATGATTTTGTGCTACCTGTCCAAGCGCCCATTGCTTTACCTGTTCGGCGCCAGTGATATTACTTATCCTTATGCAAATGCATACATCAGTCTCTACCTTATCGGCACGCTTTTTGTCATGATCAGTCTTGGCATGAACAACTTTATCAACGCCCAGGGATTTGGAATGACCGGAATGCTCACCGTCTCCATCGGTGCTGTCCTGAACCTGATCCTTGACCCGCTTTTTATCTTCGTTCTCCACATGGGAGTCCGTGGAGCCGCTCTTGCGACCATCATTTCGCAAGGAATCTCTGCAATCTGGGTATTACATTTTCTAACCGGAAAGAAAGCAATCCTTACACTCTCACTTGCTTATATGAAACTGGACTTCCGATTAGTAAAGGAAATCTGTGCTCTTGGACTTGCCGGATTTATTATGGCGATTACAAATGGATCGGTACAGATTGTCTGTAACGCAACTCTTTCCAGATACGGTGGTGACCTGTACGTTGGAATCATGACCGTTATTAACTCCGTCCGGGAAATCATTACCATGCCGGTCACCGGTCTTACAAATGGTGCGCAGCCTGTCATGAGCTTTAACTATGGTGCCAGAAGACATGCGCGTGTAAAATCAGCAATCAAATTTACAACGATTGTCTGTATCTTATTTTCCTGTTTTATGTGGGCATTACTGCTCGCCTTCCCACGCTTCTTCATTCACATGTTCAACAGCGAACCGGAATTGTTAGCCGAAGGCGTACCTGCGATGCATTTATATTTCTTTGGAATCTTTATGATGTCGCTGCAGTTTGCCGGACAGTCCACATTTACTGCACTGGGAAAAGCAAAACAAGCCGTATTCTTCTCCCTGCTGCGAAAGGCAATCATCGTCATTCCACTGACACTGTGGCTTCCGACTGTAGGCGGACTTGGAACAAATGGAGTCTTTCTTGCCGAGCCGGTTTCCAACTTCATCGGCGGAACCGCCTGCTTTGTCACGATGATCTTTACCGTATGGAGAAAACTGGATGATTCTCTAAAATAATATGACATACTTATTACACAAACCTCATAGTTTTTATAAAGCGAAAACTATGAGGTTTTCTTATGCTCAATTATCTCTGGGCCGGTATGATGATGCTTGGGATTATCTACGCCGCATTTACCGGACGCATGCCCGACATCACCAATGCCGCACTGGATTCTTCCAAGGAAGCAATCACGCTATGCATTACTATGATCGGTATCATGTCCTTCTGGGTAGGGCTTATGGAAATTGCAACAAAAGCCGGCATCATCGAACAGCTTTCTCGAAAGTTGAAGCCACTGATTCATTTCCTGTTCCCAAATCTTCCGGACAATCACCCTGCTGCCACCCACATCACCACGAATATCATTGCTAACATTCTGGGACTTGGCTGGGCTGCGACACCTGCCGGACTGAACGCAATGGAAGAACTGAAAAATCTGGAAGACGACCGCCGCAAATACCACCTCCCGGGAAAAGTGCGCGCTCCCGGAACCGCCAGCAATGAAATGTGCACATTTCTTATCATTAATATATCATCCCTGCAGCTCATTCCTGTAAATGTCATTGCCTACCGCAGCCAGTACGGCAGTATCAATCCTGCTGCCATCGTCGGCCCCGGCATACTGGCGACCGCTGTAAGCACATTAGTGGCCGTGATATATTGCAAATGTAAAGAAAAACCAGATGCTGGACATTAACACAGCATCTGGTCTTGTAAAATTTTTAATCAAGATGAAATTCTTCCAGCAATTTCTTTCTGTATTCAACATCTTTTATAGCTTTCCAAATATCTTCTTCTCGATTTAAGTCATGCAATTTATCATACAAATCATTCACTTGTTCTATACCTTCCTGCCTGCTTTCTTCTCGTTCCTGCCTCATATGTTCTTCTTCATCATATTCAAATATGCTCACTCTTAACACCTCTGCTCTGTTCTTCCTTAAAAACTCCGCAAGAATACCCTTTTTTATACATTCATCAATTGCCTTTTCCACTGCTTCCGGAAATGGCATTTCCTGCTGATATTTGCGGACTGTATCTACAAATTTCACATATTGATATAATGTCGGACTTTTTTCTATCATTTCCTCATTATATCCAGGATTTATATTTACAAACCGAATCTTCAACTCTAAATCTAATTCTTCAGATTTACTTTCATAAGCATCGGATAAACGTAAAACACTTTGTTCCGGCATCTTGTCCCTTCCATTATAGAATACCACAAATCTCGGTTCGGGAATCTTAATTAACTTCCGTCCATACAGATTATCCCCAAATACATACGCCATATAAACGCAGGCCACATATGCCAGATTCCGTAACGGCATGTTCGGATTTGGCGTTGATTGATGTTCGTATAGAACCAACTGTGTTCCCAATATAAATGACACATCATTCTTCATACCCAGATAAACTGCATTTTCCAACGTTGTTATAATCAGTTCGTCTGGATTATCGTACGAAGTTCCATTCATAGCGTTGTAAACTTCCAGTGCAACTTTGGGATCCTTCAGCAACATTCGGAACACCCTGTCTTTGTACTCGCGATTCGGATATCCAAATACTTGCGCCATTTTCTTAAAGGCTTTCTCCATATTTTGTGAGATTCTTCTGTTATCTGTTTTTCTGTCCCTTACTGCTTTCATACTTTTTGTCATTCAGTATCCTCCTTCTTCTGTGTTCGAAAGGACTCTCCTCCTGACTGTTTCTAAGCTTTCTAAGAATCCCTTCTGCTTGTTCATTGTGATAATTCAAGCATTGAAAATTCCTAGAAAATGTATTGAAAATAGAAATGGTACAAACCTTCAAGATCTTAGAAATATAATGCTTGAAAGGATTGTACCATAATTGATATATTATGTCGAGATATTTTTCTAAAATTAATATAGTCAGAATTGTATCTGAATTTACAACTTAACATTTTAATTTTTTTGTAATTCAGTTTACATTCCCACATATAATTTCTTTTTAATAATTGAATAATCGATTATTACATTTATGAATTAAAAAGGAGATTTTATTATGGGAACTTTATTTGTAAACAAAAGCGGTCGTGCCTTTAAAATCACACGAACAAACGGAGGATCTGATGTTATCGGAACACTCCCAGTAAATGCTATTTTTGCATGGACAGATTCCTGGGCTGGAAACGGCGCTGGAGCCGATTATCAGGGGATTTATTGCAACGGTATGTATGGTTGGATTGATGGAGCTACTGGTACCGGAGCATTTACACCTCTAACAGAATGTGGACTGTACAATGTTGACGTAGACGGTGATGGCACTGTTGAAGCTGTGTTCCAGACAAGACGTGCTGCAAAATACTATGACAAAACCGGGAAATACCTTGGAACTGTACCGAAAGGCTATTTTGTTGCTACTTCCAGCAACACTTCCGGTAAGTCTCATCCAAACTTGATGTACGTAGAGCGTTGGGGGGAAGAAGATCCTAGCAATGGACCAATGTTCATGGATACTGGCATGGATCGTTACCCAAGTTTTAGAGACTGCAATATCATCGGCAATCTTTAATAGCATTGCTCAATACAAAAAATAAATGCTATTTAAGAGGCAGGGCGTTATTTTCAACGCCCTGTTTCTAAGAATTATGTTTTGTTCTATTTTTCAATTTCTCTGGTATGGGCGTTTCATAAAATCCCCATCTTGATGGATCTTTACTGGATTTAAAAGCTACTCGTTCTACCAGTGTAATTGTTCTTTTCAATATTACTTTTTTTATCTTTTCTCTCATTCTTTATCTTGTCAATTATCGTGAATAAAAATACTGCAAAAAAAGATAAGAGAATTCCTCCTTTTATCCTCTTATCTTCAAGCAATAAGACAAGCATTATCCATGTCAGTTCTCTCAGTATTACTTTTTTTTTCAATCTTTTTAGTTCTTTATCAATAACAGTTCTTTTATTGGTAATCGCAAAATTAATTAATGTAATTATCCCCATTAAACTACACACAATTAACCAATTTGAAACACAAAAAATTTGAGTGACTTTTTCTAAGCATAACACGATTGTAATATACGTCACACACCCCAATATTTCACATCTCAAATATGTTGATGCATGATATCCTCCTGTCAAAGTCCGAATTGTCGCTAATATTAAAAAATGACATATACTCAACAAAACTGTTTTCGTAATAATTCCTATTACCAATAAAAGCATTATATTAATTGCCGTTGATATTAAAACCTCTATTCCATACTGATAAACATCCTTGTCCTTATTCTTCACTAAATTTTTTTCTACTAATTTTTCAGATATATATTCTGCTTTTTTTTCTATCATGGCATTTATAATGCCATCAATACCTGTCCATATCTACTTTTAGGGATAATTTACATATCAATCATCATCATTTACATCGGCAAATATATATGGGCACAGAACATTTCGTCCTCATAATATTCTACCATACCGCCAAGTCTCTTCACTTGTTCTTCTACAATCAGATGTCCCATGCCATGCTGGTCTTTCTTGTCCTTGGTAGTTTCAAATGACGGGTTTTCTGCCAGTACCGACTGATCAATACTATTTTCTAAAAATATATTTACCTCGTCCGCTTCTCTGGCAATCTGGCAAACGATTCTCTTTTCTTTTTTATTTTTCTCACACGCCTCAATTGCATTGTCCAGCAAATTAAATAAAATACTCCCAACACCCATATCATCAAGGCATTTCACACTTCCTGTAATATTGCATGAAATATCAATCCCTTTTTCTTTACATATAGACATCTTATTATGAAATACTGCATTTATAATCGGACTATCTGAGTATATTGATCTAACCTCTCCAAGTTCTTCTGACACAAACTGTTTTAAATACTCGTCCAAACTTTCATACTCACCTTTCTCAAGTAAATGCTCCATATTCATGCAATGATTCTTATAATCGTGGCGAAACTTTCGCATACTCTCTTCGGAATGTTTCCACTCTTCCAGTTGTCGCTCCTGCTCCTGACTTTTTAACTCTATCAATTGATACAATTGCATTTTTTCATTTTTCTTACTAATCGTTATCATCATATAGATAACATAACCACACAAAGCAATAATCCCCAAAAAAACAATCATAAGCAAAACAACTATGTAATGACTGACACCTTTCTGCGAAACTGCCAGAAAGATGCACCCTTCACTTACTGTCGTAAAACCAATCATTACATTTGTAAGAACAATCTGCTCTTTAGGAAAATGTATTGTCATATAATCCAAATAAGTATATACGCCTTTATATACCAGCCATACTACGATTTTAGATACAATTGCCCCTGTTTGAAAAATCATTCCTTCATTTTCAAGAAAATCAAAAACTGACGTGTTGATAATATAAGCTGTCAATTGCATAACACTTAATGTACAAATGGTGCTTATTATCTGCTCTAAGATACATATCATAAGCTTCATGCCTGCCGTTTTTTTTAAATACAGATAACTAAACAAATATGCTAGACACATATCAAACGCTGCAATAATATTATAACTTCCTGCAAATCTTCCATTTCCCTGTGCAACTATAAACCATATCAGGCAAACACCTATATATAACTGCTTTCGATGCCTCACCCCCTCTTTCCAGCCGAGGCATTTTATTATAAAATCAATCGCCAAAAACGGTTCTACTAATCCTACCAGTTGTCCAATTAAAAAATTTATTATCTCCACTTATCTTCTCCTACCTATCATAAATTGTTCTTTTGTCATTTGTTTGCGGTCTCTGCTCACCGGAATTCTTACGTCACCAACAAGAATAATGTCATTTTTTTCAAACTTTTTGCAGTACTTGAGCGCAACGATATATGCTGCATGTGTCCTCACAAATCCTTTCCCTGCCAGTTCTTTTTCAAAATCCTGCATATTTTTCCGTATACAAAGAACGGTTTGATCCCGCAAATGCACATAAACATGATGTTGACATTTTTCAAAATATACAATATCAGACACTTTTGTATGTATAATTTCTCCTTTTACCTGAAATTCCAACACTTCCTGTTTTCTTTGACGCATTTTCAAAAATCTACTTACCGCTTTCGGCAAATCCTCTTCCAGCCGCTCTTTTCTAATGATTTGAAATGGTCCATAAGAAAACGATTGTATTGCAAGATTGTCATATGCCGTAACCAGAATCACCACTTCATTCCTCTGAATCTTTTCAAGCTCCTGTATGACATCTATTCCACTTTTTATCGGCATATCCAAATCCAATATCACCAATTCGTCGTCTCTGATTATATATTGATTTAAAAATTCTTCCCCATTTTCAAAAGTCCCTACATTTGCCAATAATTGCTCTTGTTCCAGTACTTTCCCCACGATTTTCCTCATCTTTTCCACAGCAACTATCTCATCATCGCAAATTGATATATGTAACATACCTTAAAATCACCTCCCTAATTTTATTTTCCATCTACGATTGTACCATATCAAGTTTTTCTTTGGAATCATTCTATCAAATGCTTTTATATTTGATCTTTTAGTCTCTTCATCAACTGCCTTCTTTTTCGATTAATATACTGTCTGGATACATGTAATAAATCTGCCAGTTCTACATCACTTATTTCCCATACCATTCCATCGATAATATGGCACTCCATAGGACTGCTTTTATCTTTCAATTTTTTTAATTCCAGCTTCCACTCTATTTCAGAATAATCATCTGTACACGTTATATTTGTATTTACATCAATCTGTTCTGAATGCATCCGATACTCATATTCAACGATACTCTTTCTCCGCAATTCATAAAATTTTAATTTGATACCTTTTACAAGATAAGCAATACTTTGTCCCTCTGCATTACACACATCTATACTAACTACTGCCATTATCAAAGCTTCATTAAGTTCTTGAACTGCATCTTCATATTCCAAAGAATACAATTTCCCTGCATATTTACATATAACTGGTTGAAATTTCTGAATTATCCAATTTAGATTCCCTTCTCGGTTTTTTCCAGCCTTGCACTCCATGATTGCCTGGTTTACGGTCTGTTCCATTTTCTTATCCCCCTTTGTAAGGAATAAGAAATTATTTTCAACAAACGCAACACGCTGGTATATTCTGACTATATATTGGCATATGTCGATATATGTCGAAATACGCATTAAAAAAGCAGAAGGCTTTATTTTCTTCTGCTTATCATAAACTGCTCTTTTACCATATTCTTTCTGTCTCTGCTAATCGGAATTTCTGTTCCATCTTCCATAACAATCTGTCCTTTTTCAATTTTGGCACAATATTTCATTGCTACCATATATCCTGCATGAACTCTGACAAGCCCTTTGCCAGCCAGCTCAAATTCATAATCTCGTAAATTCTTTCGAACCTTTACACAACGATGATCTTTCAAATAAATGTATGAATAATTTCGCCGTTTTTCTATATAAAAGATATCCTTTATGTCTACAACTCTTTGTATTCCATCTTCTTTTATTTTCAATTGTGCATTCTGGTCATTTCTTATTCTCAGAAATCTTCGAATTGCTTTTTCCAAATCGATTTCCATTAAATCCTTTCGAACAATTTGAAATGGACCATACATTAAAGACTGTAATGCCAGATTATCATATGCAGTAAGTAAAATAACACGATTATTTTTACAATGTATTTCAAATTCTTTCAAAATATCCAACCCACTTTTTCCCGGCATATCTATATCCAAAATTAATAATTCATCTTTTCGTTCTTTATATCTTTCCGTGAACTGATTCCCGTCTTCGTATGCAACTATTTCCGCTGCCAATCTTTCGTCATTCAAAAGGTCTTTCGTTATTTTTATTGCCTTTTCAATAACAACTGGATTGTCATCACAAACATGAATACATATGTTCTTATTCTGCTTATTCAAAATTATCTAACCCTTTTCTTAATCCATCTACGATACTGTATATAAGTGCTTTTTCCTTCTCTGAACGTACTTCTATCGAAATCGATAATTCTGATGAATTTTCTTCTAAACTATCCTGTAACAAATAATCTACAGAGACATGCAATGTATTCGCGATTTTTACTAACAATGGTAAACTTGCTTTTGTATGACCTGTTTCTATATGTGAAATGTGTTGAACAGAGCAGCCTACTCTCTCTGCCAGATTACTCTATGTAATACCATATATTGTTCTCGCTTCCCGTACGCGGTTTCCGAGTTCCTTGTAATCCATGTTTTCTCCTCCAATACATTTCTACACTCAATTCTATAGATAAGTTGAGTAATCTAAAATGTATTAATAGAGATAGTTTTTATATTTTATTAGCTATATAGTTTAATTCTACTATTTAGCTAAATAATTGTACTATATGTACCAAAACTGTTTCTTTAAAGTCCCTAAGCATGGTATACTTAAAAAAATGACTCTGGAGGTACACAAATATGGAACCGCTTTTTATATCTCAATGGACTCACGATAATCATTCACTATACGAACTGGTGCCGATTTTTCGGAAACATCCCAGTCGTATTTTGCTTATTACTATGCCAATGGTCATTATTATTGTTATCTTCTTTCTTGCTCTTTGGGGAATATTTGGTTTTCAAGATTACACATGGCTTATTCCTCTGCCAGCGGCTTGTTTCTATTTCATTTATGTATTTATAGACCCATATTTAAGAATTCACAATTCATTTAAAAATAAAAATGATTTTGAAAAAATTTCTTTTTATAATGATTCGTTTCAAGTTCAAATATACCACAATAACCAAATTGCTGTATCCTCTACCTATGCATATACATCTATTACCTCTATCACAACAACTACTTCTCTTTATTGTTTTAATATAAAATTAAATAAAAATTATATCATACCCATTATAAAAAATTCTTTTATAGCCGGAAACGAATCTGATTTCATTACATTTTTTAAAAGTAAATCACTGTTTTAATCCACAGGTCAGACATTGTTCTGACCTGTGAATTCCTATCCTCTTTTATCATTATATAAATGCTGCCTCCACTGCAGTTAGAACTGATGGGATTGTGACTGCAGACGTACCTCCAGTTGGTACCATTATCGCTACTGTTATAGCTATTATCAGCACAAACGCAGCCCCCATGACTACTTCTTTATTTTCTTTTATCCAATCAAAAAATTCATCATATGCATATTCTTCCTGTGGTACAGAATTATCTTTTGGAAGATACTTAAACTCAATTTCATATCCCATTGTATAACGAACTAAAACATCTTCTCTTAAAACCGACTCACATTTCAGAACTAATACTAATTCCCCTGCAGTGCTTAATTTATAATCAATACCAATAGTTCCATTCTCTATTTCTAACGAAAGCATATGAATCGCCATGGTACTTGTCAATCCCAGATCTGCTGTATACTTGGTTTCTAACTCACCAAAAACTGTATCCACTTTATTAGCCATATCTGTTGGTATTTTTCCATTTTCTACAGTCATTGATAACTTAATATCTTTATCTGGTAACATTTCTGCTGTTCTATATACCGAGTATGTAACTTCCAAAAATGGCTGATAAAATTTATATTTTTCTTCCATTTTGAACTCATTTCCCAACGGCAGTCCTAATGCTTTAAATAATTTGACAGCCTTTTGTCTTCGATAATCATCACTAACATCTGGCATCATCTCATTTGCTTTTGTCACTGATGCAAAACCATTATATCGTCCAGAGTAACCAACTTTATCCAATCCGAAAGTTCCATCTGTTGACGGGAACTGATACTCATGAAACTGATCAAATGCCCAGTTTTCTGGTATTTTATATCCCAGATTTCCACTGAAACCGGTAGACATATCACTAACATAACTACTTTCAGCTAGTCCGCTGTTACAAACTTTTGAGCACACATTTCTAGCTCCATAAATGCCAGCATGATAATAATATCCTGCTTTTTCAAATACTCTTCGTATACCAGCAAAATATTGTTTCACAGCATTGATTCCTGACTCCATTACATCATAATCAATCGCAAAATAAATGATTGCATTTTCTGGAATCCCGAGCTGACGTGCTGCTGATAACGCTTTTTGGGCTTCACTCACTCCACTTTCCAAAGTATATCGTGACATACTTGGTGTTCCTTCCTGGAAAATTGCAAAAATTCTTAATCCTGCCTTGAATATATCTGCAATTTCTTCTGCTGTCATCGCTTTCGATCTTTTGCCGCCTACTGTTCCTGATAAATATCTTCCAACATATCGGTATCCTGCATCATACAGTGACTTAGCTTTTGCATAATTTAATACGGTAGATGTATCACACGCTTTTGCCACCCTTGAAGTTTCTCCTTTACTTGACAGTAAGGAAGCCCATGTAATCCTGTCTACTGTTCCTGATGTTACCCCTGAAAGACAATAAAATTTCTGAAATTCTTCAATCTGTTTTTTCAACGCACTTCCAAATGCTCCATCCATACCTGCATTTGTCTCCATCATACACATCAGACACATTTGTACAATTTTCACATAAGCAGTTTTTGCTGTACCCGAAGATAGCGTTGGCGCTTTTGATAAAGTATTCTTTCCGTAAATTCCATCTACTCCTGATGTAGAATGATTAGCCTCTTCATACTGCAATCCGGCAATAATTGCTTTCATCATATTTCGGTCCGGAATTCCATTACACGGAATTAGTGCCCAGTTGCTTAATTTAACAATATATGTATTATTTAAATACTGCTGTGCTTCTCGCACATAATCTTTTCCATTCTTTACAAGAACAAATGCATCCGTATTTAACAATGCACGGATAAATATAGGCTGGAGTTCTCCATTTCCAGCATCAAATCCTGCGTCCATTTTGAATCTCTGAGCCGCTATTTCTACTGCCGCACCATAATGTCCGGTAATTCCCCCACACTCGTATCCCTTACAGTAGAAACCGCACTGAATAATCTTAATCAGATTTGTATTTGTTACTGTAGCTCCAATTGTCGGGCATACTGCCAATGTTCCTGCTCCAATAACTCCATCAACATTTTTCACGCCAATTTCATACTGCAAGGCTTTGCACAAAGCTTTGCATGTTCCTGCTCCGGTCATTCCGTCAACTGTCAGTTTTGTAAACCAGGATTGTGCTCCATATGTCTCATTCAACCACTCCTGAACCTCAGTTACTCTTGGATCTCCTTTTGCTTCACTCATCTTAAAACATCTCCTTTATTTCTTTTCTAGTGATCACTTATTTATAAAGAAGATATTTCATAATGATTTGTAAACTTATCACAATATTTATCCGTTCTCATTCAAAATATCAATTATATTCTTCAAAACAGTTGGCATTGGAATTCCCATAATTCCTGCATTTTCAATAATACTAATCAATTCATTTACAATAAATCCTATACAAATAGTATTTCCTATATAATCATTATTCATCAAGATATCAAGATGCACACCAACAAATACATAAATAAGCATCATTCCTTTTTTACATATTCCTTTCCATCCCACCTCACTTTTTAGAGTTCCTCTCTCACTCTTAGGTGATTTCTTAAAAAATACAGCAATCAAAATTCCTGATATATAATCAATAACCATAAACAATATTAATGTCCGCAATGGTATATCACATTTACCATGTACACAACTAATAAAACTTCCTAGTACACCTAATACATAACAAAAAAACTTTTCCACATTGGCACCTCTTTTCTATATTTCATCATATAAAAAGAAATTTTAACAGAAAAAAGCAACTAACCTATTACCGTTAATTGCTTTTCTACTTATATTTTACTTTACATTCACCATAATACTGCCTTGCACTACGCTAAATCTTAGCTTCATATTATCCTGATCTAATTTTTCCCAGTCACTTTCAGACATGAGTTGTCTATATGCCACATATGGTATAACAATTGTTTTCGTTTCGCCTGCCGGTATCGGCCAGACTAACTCTGAGTTGTCATTCATTTCCGGAAATAAATCCCAGCTCACTGCAGAAGACCATTTTCCAACTTCCAGATTCACTTTGTAAATGGTAAATGACTGCCAGTCTTTTGTAGGATTTTTTATATCTACCGTCAAAACCGGAATCTTGATATCTTTTCCTGATTCTCTCAGGTTTTCCTTTACAGAGTCACTGCAAGAAACCTGCCCCAGAGTCTGCACAGTCAAATCTTTTACAATCATCTGTGTCGCTCCCAGATCTACTTCCTGTTTTGGTTCTTTCCATATGTGATTGACAAGCATAGCTCCCAATCCTGTTCCCAATAGAACTGCCAAAAGACCTATACATATTTTCTTTCTCATAGCAGCTTCCCCTACTCCGCCAGTCCTTCTGCCGCGGTTCCTTCAATCTGAATCTTCTTTTCTCCGGTATACTCTTCTGTCGGATTGCTTTCCGGCACATATTCTTTTACTTCTATCGGCAGGAATTTTGCGGAATATGTCGTACATTTATTTTCGTCCGACCGCTCATCGTCTTCCCCTTCTCCGTATGGAGTATTCCGCTTGGAATCAGTTCCAATGTTAGTTCCGGCCGCGTACATTTTTCCGTCCTTTGTCAGGATAAATGTATCATCATAACAGGTCGTACCGTAATCATTCGGGTTTACATTGGCCAGATCTGTCCAAATTGCATTCTGCTCAATCTCATCACACCAGACCATTCGTACATTTTCCATGACCTTTTCCGGCTCTGTCAGAAATGTTTTCTCACCGGTATATCCACACTGGCCATAGGTGTTATCGCCCCAGGTGTACAGGTCACCATTCACCGTTATCGCTGCTGAACGTCTGTTGGTGGTCGTGACGTAAATTGCCTGATCCAGCATCTTGTGTGGTTCGGTGTACATCAGCGTTCCTTCCCCGTAAATGCTACTTGCTTCGCCGGACATAAACTCACCCCACCAGTACGCTTCCCCATTCTTTTTGAGCGCAACCGCACAGGTCGCACCAGCCCGCATATAAGACACATCACTCATCAGAAGCTTCGGCTGGTTCACCACATTTTGCTGTGGATTCATGGCATCGTTTTCGCCTGGTTCTTTTCCAAGAATTCCCTGCAGATTCGCACCTGCGCCGTACAGTTCTCCATTTTCCGTAAGATACATCATAAAATATCCATTGGCTGATGCATCTACATGAACAACATGCTCGGCTATTTTCTGAGGTTCCATGTACTCCTCGTGATACCAGTTGCCCACATCTTCCGGGTGATTGATTCCAAGCTGGGCATAGTAGTTCATGCCCTGTCCCCACAGCACATGATTTTCATCAATATAATATCGGTTGCCTGCAATCACCTTATTCGTAATATAATAATCAGAAATGTGAAAATCTTCCGGCTGGTTCAATAAAGACATATCTGTTGTATAAAATTCCTTCTTTTTCTGATTTTCTGCCTTCTTTTCGGCTTCTTCTTTTGCTTTTTCTTCCTTCGATTTTTTCTTCTTTTTGTTCAAATCATCTGTCGCTTTTTCCAGGTTCTCTGCCTTCGCAAATACATTTTCCCCAAGCTTTATCTCTCGGATATTCTCCCAGTCACTAAGTTCCAAGGCATAATAACAACGGTTTTCTTCTGATTTTTCTTCCCCTGTGGAAGTTACTTTCGGGACGATAATATCCGCAGCTTCATACTCTGATACGTCTGCATTTGGATCAAACTGAATCTGTTTCTCTTTCCCATTTTTCCAGCATACCGTCATAAGCCCGGCGGTCATTGCCTGCGAATTGTAAAATTCTTCGTCAGTTCCCGCATCTAACAGAATTCCTTCCTCACTCACATACAGATCTTTTCCCCGGTACTCATATCTGCGCGCGTCCTTTTTGACTTTCGGTGAAGTCTTAATGTTGATAAGCTCCTTACCCGTTTTTGCGTCATTCATCACCAGATGCATTTTTCCTTGCCTGCCGGAAGCTTCATGGTTTACATAATAAAGCGTAAGATACTGAATCCCGCCGGCATTTTTCTGCTCATAAATATTTCCATCATAGGCAGACGCATCATCGACAATCCCCAGTTTATAAGAATCTTCTACAATCTGAAAAGACTGGCTCTGCTTAAGCTCCTGCTGTGTCTGCAGCAGCTTAGCCTTCTTTCCGCCTTTTCGCCTGATCTGCAGATCCACTCGCCCTGTCTGCGTCTTCTCACAATACACATTCTTCTTCACGACAATATCATAATTCTTATAAGTGGCATGGGAATTCTCCCAGCGGATCCACAAAACTAGCAGACTGACTGCAATTACAGCCAGAAAAATAATAAGTTCTGCTCGAAACACATTTTTTCTTTTTGTCCGTTCCATAGGCACCTCTCTTTTCCCCTAATCAACAGCTTCACCGGTTCATCCTGATAAATTCAAAATCCCCATTTATCATAACATTTTTTCTATACATATGGAATCCATTGGCATAACTGGTAACAATCCGGTATTATCTCGCACATTTTCCTGATTGTATGAAAATACCGCTGGCAATTACTATAAGCAACTCCAGCGGTATCTTAATGTCTTATTCTATAAAATTTTAATCAAAGTGAAATTCTTCTAATAACTTCTTCCTACATTCGGAATCTGCAGCCATTTTTACAATATCTTCCATTCTACCTTGTCGATTTAATTCTATAATCAATTTTGCTATTCGCACTTCACCACATTTTTCGCCCTCTTCAAAGCCTTTCGTTCCTGCCTCATATGTTCTTCTTCATCATACTCAAATATGCTCACCCTTAACACCTCTGCTCTGTTCTTCCGACTTACTTTCATAAGCATCGGATAAACGTAAAACACTCTGTTCCGGCATCTTGGAAATATAATACTTGAAAGGATTGTACCACAATTGATATATTATGTCGAGATGTTTTTCTAAAATTAATATAGTCAGAATTGTATCCAAATTGATTTATTCAACTAATATTGCATTCATGTAAAATAGTGTGATTTTTGCCTTATTTTTCACACTAAACTGCATGAACTTTTATTTATTTTTTACATTATTCTGCACATAAGCACTTTATTACTCTGACTTAATTGTCTTTATTAACCCTCCAGCTCTGCCGGATCTACTCCCTGTTTCTTCAGCTTCAGATACACAATTTCCCGGAACAGTGCATATGCCACCGACACGATCGGTATAAATATCAGCATTCCGACTACTCCCATAAGGCTGCCTCCGATGCTGACTGCTGCCAGCACCCAGATGGACGGCAGCCCTACAGAATTACCTACTACATGCGGATAAATCAGGTTCCCTTCTATCTGCTGGAGCACAAGAAACAACACGATGAACATAAGCGCCTTCATGGGATCGACCATAAAGATTAAAAATGCTCCCACCGCACAGCCTAAGAATGCTCCAAAGATCGGTATCAGTGCGGTAAATGCGATAAAGATTCCCACCAGCAGTGCATACGGCAGCCGGAAGATCGTCATGGCCAATACGAACATGCTTCCAAGAATCACAGCCTCCAGGCACTGTCCGGTCAGGAAGCTTGAAAATGTGCTGTAAGTCAGGGAAGAGACTTCCACCACAGCCTCCGCACGACCTCTTCGTACGAATGCAAACAGCACCTTTTTCGCCTGTATCCCAAGCTTTTTCTTCTGCAGCAAAATATAAATCGCAAATACAAAAGCTATGACAAATGTTGAAACTCCGCTGATAATGCTTTTTGCAGCGGTAAGTGTCGAATTCAGCATATTTCCTGCACCATTTTTCAGGAAATCAATCAGTGCCTCCACAATCTTGTCCCAGTCAAACTGTACACTGTTGATCAGTTCGACAACCTCCTTGTTTCCATGAAAGACCTCTTTCCCCCACGCCTGTGCATGTGGGATGAACTGGGTAATACTCTGCCCCAGATTTCCAAGTGTATTTACAAGCTGAGGTACAACACCAAAGATCACTACCGTCAACACGCCAACTACGATACAAAGTACACTCAACAGACTCACCGGTCTCGCAAGCTTATCTGCCACTTTATTTTTTCTTACTTTTTCCGTAAACAAGTGCCGCTCGATAAAGTTCATCGGTACATTCAGTACAAACGCAATGGCTCCTCCAAGCAGAAATGGAAAGATCAGATGCCCCACATATCCCAGTACTTCCAACACCTCTTCATATTTCCACAGCACCACGATCAGCAGTGCTGTGAACAAAATCAGCTCCCGAATTTTCCGCATATTTTCCTTATTCAGTTCCATTTAATTCCTTCCTTTATTCAATATCCTGTCAAATCCTCTATTTCTTTCGCGTTCTGATCCATTTCAGCAGCTGAATAACCGGCAGATTCAAAAGAGCCAGTCCATATACAGTCATCAACTGTGCCACCGTCAGTGTCTGCACTTTGAACATTCCCTGAAGTGCCGGGATCATCAGTACTCCTGTAATCAAAAGCCAGCCAAGTACAAATGCTCCGATCAGATAAATGTTATTCCAGAATCGTTTCGTAAAAATGATCGGTTTGTTTGCTTTACAGTTAAATCCGTGAACCAGACGGCTGCTGCAAAGTGTTCCAAATGCCATCGTACTTGCCAGCACTGCATTTCCATTGCGATATCCGATCATAAATGCTGTCATGGTCATGATTCCGATACACAGACCTTCCACTCCGATGCTTGTAAGAAATGGTTTTGTCAAAATGGATTCTCCCATGGCACGTGGTTTTTCTTTCATCACTTCCGGATTGTGCGGCTCCAGTCCAAGCGCGATCGCCGGCAAGCTGTCTGTCAGAAGGTTGATGAACAGCAGATGTACCGGTGCAAATGGAACCGGCAGACTTGCAAGTGATGCGTACAAAACTGTAAGAATCGCTGCAAAATTTCCAGAAAGCAGGAACTGAATCGCATTTTTAATATTCTGATAAATGTTTCGTCCATTTTCCACTGCCTTGACGATTGTTGCAAAGTTATCATCCGTCAGCACCATAGCTGCCGCATCTTTCGCCACTTCACTTCCCGTGATTCCCATGGCAACTCCGATATCCGCCTGCTTCAGTGCCGGGGCATCATTCACTCCGTCTCCCGTCATTGCCACAATATTTCCACGCTCCTGCCATGCCCGCACGATACGGATCTTGTGTTCCGGTGAAACTCTTGCATACACAGAAATGTTCGATACGAACTCCTGGAGTTCTTCGTCCGTCATATCTTCGATGACCGCACCTTCACAGGCTTCCGACATATTTTCCAGAATTCCGATCCGTTTGGCAATAGCCGCTGCTGTTACTTTATGGTCTCCTGTAATCATGATTGGTTTGATTCCAGCCTTGATACATTCCGCAACTGCATCTTTAGACTCCACTCTCGGCGGATCCATCATGGAAATCAGTCCCAGGAATGTCAGGTCATTTTCATCATTTAATGTAAGCCCCTGCTCCTGTTCCATCGTCTTAAATGCAAATGCAAGAACTCGCAGTCCGTTTTCTGAAAAATATTTATTCTGCACTTCAATTCTGACGCGGTCTTCTTCTGTAATCTTTCTTAGAGTATCTCCATCCTGAATGTGGCTCATACGCTCAAGAAGCACGTCGACCGCACCTTTTACGACCATAACGTACCGTCCGTCTATAAAATGCTCCGTGGACATGAGTTTTCTGTCACTGTCAAACGGCACCTCGGAAAGCCTTGGGTACTCCTCACGCACTTGTGCATAATCTACTCCCAGAAGACTGCCAAGATTAATAAGAGCCGTCTCCGTCGGATCCCCGATTTCCTGACCATCATGATTTGTAGAATCATTGCAAAGCATACTGAACATCAGTAACTCTCGCTGTGCCGAATCCTTCAGATCAATCTCTTCGGAACAGACACTCTCACTATTTACATAATAATTTTCCACAGTCATTTTATTCTGCGTCAAAGTTCCTGTCTTATCAGAACAGATGATTGACACACTGCCAAGTCCTTCGACCGCCTGAAGCTTACGGATAATCGCATGCTCCTTCGCCATCTTTTGTGTGCCAAAGGAAAGCACGATGGTCACGATAGAACTAAGCGCCTCCGGGATAGCTGCCACCGCCAGCGCTACCGCAAATAAAAATGCATTTACAATCGATTCTCCGCGGATCACGCTGATTGCAAATAAAATTCCGCAAAATACAAGAATCGTAATAGACAACTTCTTACCAAAATCATCCAGATTCTTCTGAAGCGGTGTCTGCTTCTCTGATGCATTTTTCAGAAGCCCGGCAATCTTACCGACCTCCGTACTCATTCCGACTTCCGTTACTTCAAATGATGCTCGTCCATAAGTCACGAAGCTTCCGGAAAATACCCGGTTCGTCTGATCTCCAAGTGCTGCACCTTCCGGTACTTCTTCTAAAGACTTCTCCACTGGGAGACTCTCACCTGTCAGTGCACTTTCGTCCACTTTAAGACTTGCAACTGTAAGTAACTTTCCATCTGCCGGAATTAAATCTCCCGCCTCCACAATCACTTCATCACCGACGGTCACTTCTCTCGCCGGTACCTGCATGAGCTGCCCGTCACGCACAACTTTCGCGTCCGGTGCCGACAACTGCTTCAAACTATTCAATGACTGCTCCGCCTTCACCGTCTGCACCGTTCCAAGAATTGCATTCATCGTAATAACTACAAAGATTACAATCGCACTCTCCACATCTCCAAGAAATCCTGAAATCACCGCGGAGATGATCAGAATAATTACCAGAAAATCCTTGAACTGTTCTAAAAATATTTGAAAGACACTTTTTTTCTTTCCCTCTTCCAGTTCATTCGGCCCGTATTTCTTTAGATTTTCCTTCGCCTGCTCATTTGTCAACATAATTTGTACCTCCTTTTAATCGCTGTGGTCAAACGCCCTATACTGCTTTAGAGCTGATCAGGTGTACAAAAATAGAGACCTTTATTGCACACCAAAAATATGCAATAAAAGTCTCACCATTTCATTACGATACGGATGATCACTCATCGTACTGACGACATCGCAAACGCCTGATTTTCTACTTTACAAGACTGACAGGCGCCAGTTACTCCCTTTTATTAATGTTAATATAGTCGATTCTTTCGAATCTGTCAACGGGGTTTTTACCTTTCCAACAAAAAATCTATCATATTCTGATGTATAATTCCATCTCTTGAAAAATCAAATCTGTCCATGGAAAGTACATACTTCGGATAATTATCCTGAATATCTTTATATGCTCCAAATTCTCTTTCTATGACATCTTCTGTTGCCAGCAAATAGGCGACCTGGTAATACTCTTTCTTTCTGTCTTTCACTGCTACAAAACCAATCTCACCCTTTGTCGTTTTTCCTACATCGTATTCCGGAATCCTTTTCCAATGATCTCACTACTGTTTGTGATCATCATAAATGCGTGTGGTTCTACGCTTCTTACGAATTTCCGCAGTTTTAATGCCTGATCTCTGTTCACAACAGTCATGATGACTTTCTTCGGCTCGTGTGAATAAGAGCCTTCTGCAGACATAATTGTCGCACTGTGATTCAGCTCTTTATGAATATAATCGCAGATTGTATCAGCATTATCTGACACGATTGTAAAATATTTACACAGGTTCAGACTCTCAATTACGGAATCAATGAAAAATGATTTCGCAAGGAATCCGGCAAATGAAAACAGTCCAACGGTCGGATTATATACAAAGAAAGAAATCACAACAACTGCGAAGTCTACCAGCAATAATGCCATTCCAATTGACACATTCGTATACTTTTTTAATATCAAAGCAATAATATCGGTTCCTCCGCTGGACGCATCCATGAAGAAGAATATCGCGGAACACACTGCCAGCAGCATAAAAGAAAATACAAGCTCCAGCACCGGCTGGTTCGTGATTGGCTTGTCTATCGGATACACATACTGCGCAACTTCCAGCACACCACTGAATACGATACTGACATAGAAAGACCGCATTGCAACTTCCTTTCCCAATATTGGAAATGCGATCAATAACAGTAACATATTGATTACAAATGTGTACGTACTGGCGGAACCTCCAAACATTCCACTTAAAATAACTGCAAAACCGGCTACACCTCCGAAACTGAAATGGTTCGGAAACTTAAATACATAGTTCGCCAGTGCAAGTACGACTGCCCCCACAGTCAGTATACTGTATTTTTTAATCGGTCCCATATGCTCATCTAACATAATATTTTCTCCCTTTTTACCTTAACTCAAGACACTTGATTGTTTATCTTTGTTATAACATACTCTCCCCAAAAAAGGAATGCCATCCGGCATTCCTTTTCGTAATATTTACATTCCAAGTCTCTCTGCAATTTCAAGACCCTTCGGACTTGTTGCGACACCACCCATACTTGTCTCTCTGAGTGACACGTCCATCTTCATTCCGACTTCGCCCATGGCATCAATGACCTGATCTACCGGAATCTGGCTGATGATTCCTGCTAGTGCCATGTCTGCTGCCGCCAAAGCGTTGACCGCACCGCCTACATTTCTTTTCACACACGGAACTTCTACCAGCCCAGCTACCGGATCACAGACAAGTCCCATCAGATTCTTAAGTGCCATGGCACAGGCATGTCCCATTTGCTCTTTACTTCCGCCACGTACAGAACAGATTGCTGCTGCTGTCATTCCGGAGGCTGAGCCAATCTCTGCCTGACATCCGCCGGATGCTCCTGCAAGAGATGCGCGGTTCGCAATCACCTGTCCGATTCCTGCTGCCACATACATAGCCTCGATCATACGATCTTCCTCTACACCATACTCTCTGAAATAAGTGACAAGAACTGCAGGCATAACACCACACGCTCCGGCAGTCGGAGCTGCAACAATTCGCTTCATACATGCGTTATTACATCCCATTTTTAATGCATTTGCGATAACCTTTGACACAAAATTTCCGCATAATGGCTTTTCATTCTCCCGATATACATCCATCTGCTTACCTTCACTTCCTACAAGCCCACTTCTGGATACTGCTTCCGGATCATATGCCTCCACACTTTCTTTCATTCTTGTCCACATTAAAGTCATCTGCTTCCAGGACTCTTCTTCACTGATTCCATTTTCTTCACAATCTTCAAGCTGGACAGCTTTCCAGAACTCCACGCCATCCTTCTCACATCTTGCCATAATCTCATCCACTGCCTGATATGCCATAATTATCGTCCCTCCTCCAGATTCAGAGATATTACTTCCAGAATATCCTCTTTCTTTTTCAGTTCATTCACTACATTTTCCGGAATGAACTGATCTGTCTCTACGACCATGACTGCACTTCCACCTCTTTTATGGCGGAATACCTGCATCGTTGCAACATTTATCTTCTCGTGACTAAGTGCCGCACTGACTTCCGTAATACATCCCGGCCTGTCCATATTTCGAACGATCAGTGTATTACTCTCACCACTAAAATCTACCTCGATCCCATCCAGAACACTGACACGGATTCTTCCTCCTCCAATGGAGTATGCCTGCATGACCATTTTTTTATCCGCATCATTTTCCATAATGATTCGTGCTGTATTCGGGTGTGCCCCTCTGATTTCTTTCTTATCAATGACAAATTCCATGCCACTTTCTTTTGCGACTGTAAAACTATCTGGAATTCGGAGATCATCCGGCTTCATCCCTAGAAGACCTGCGATGATCGCCTTATCCGTCCCATGTCCTTCTCCGGTTGCTGCAAATGAACCATGAAGATATACAATTGCCTTTTTCACCGGCTCCCCAAAAAGTTGTCTGGCTGTATATCCAATTCGCACCGCTCCTGCTGTATGGGAACTGGACGGACCGACCATGACCGGTCCCAATATATCAAATATGCTGCTCATCGCAAGCTCCTCCTATTCTATAAATCCTTTACCAATAATCTCGCTGCTGTTGGTGATCATCATAAATGCGTCCGGATCTACTTTGTGAACATAGTTCCGGAGATTTCTCGCCTGTTCGCGTTTTACAACTGTCATAACTACCTGTTTGTTATCTTTCGTATAAGCGCCTCTTGCATCGTAAATCGTCGCACCGTGATTCAACTCTGCATTAATGTAATTGCAGATTGGCTCTGCATTTTTGGAAATGATTGTAAAATATTTACATAGATTCAATGACTCAATGACCGTGTCAATAAAAAATGACTTTGCAAGGAATCCGGCCAGTGAAAATAAACCTACAGTTACACCATACACGAAAAATGCCACAATGACAACTATGAAATCTACGACCAGCAGTGCTGTTCCGATTGAAATATTGGTATACTTTTTTAATATCAAAGCAATAATATCCGATCCACCGCTGGATGCATTCATGTTGAAGAAAATTGCGGAACATACTGCAATGATCATAAAGCAAAATACAAGTTCCAACACCGGCTGATTTGTAAGTGGCTTTGACATCGGCCACACATACTGTATGACTTCCAGTGTTACACTGTACAAGACGCTCACATAGGCAGACCGCATTGCCACTTCTTTTCCCAGCAATACAAATGCAACTACAAGTAAAAGCATATTAATGACAAATGTATACGTGCTCGCAGAGCCTCCAAGCAGACCGCTCATAATCACGGCGATACCGCTGACCCCGCCAAAACTAAAGTGATTCTGAAATTTGAATATGTAGTCCGAAATTCCCAATACGACAGAACCAACTGTCAATATTCCATATCTTTTCACTGCTTCCATCTCATTTTATACCCTTTATTTTATACTTTATGTTTCATACTTTTTATTTCATATCTTTTAAAAAGGCTTTGTATCCGCGATATACTTCGTATATATCAGATTTACTTGTCACTTCGTATGGTGCATGCATGGACAGAACTGCCACACCACTATCAATAACGCTCATTGCTTTATTTGCCATGACATAGGCGATGGTTCCACCGCCACCTTGGTCGACCTTTCCAAGTTCTGCGGTCTGAAAAGCAACATGATTATTGTCAAATACATTTCGTACTTTCGCAACATACTCTGCGTTAGCATCACTTGTTCCATTCTTTCCGCGGCTTCCGGTGTATTTATTCAACACAAGTCCTCTCCCGAAATATGCTGTATTCTTCTTTTCGAATACTTCCGGATAAAGCGGATCGTAAGCGGCACTTACGTCAGAAGATAACATGCAGGAATTGCGAAGCACTCTTCTTACCTTCACCGGGCTATCCTCCCCTGTCAGTGCGAGAACCTCTGCAACCATATCCTCGAAGAAACTTGACTGCATACCGGTCGCTCCCATATTTCCAATTTCTTCTTTGTCCGCAAGAATACAGCAACCTGTACGCTCCGGATTTTCTGCCTCAAGCATTGCAAAAAGTGAAGTCAGAGCACATACCTTATCGTCCTGTCCATATCCGAGAATCATACTTCTGTCAAATCCACAATCCCTGGATTTTCCTGACGGCACGATTTCAAGCTCTGCAGAGAGGAAATCTTCCTCCTCTATATCATAAGCTTCTTTCAGATAACGAACTACCCACGCGCGTACTTTTTCTTTCTCATCTTTATCTGCATTTTTTACCGGTTTTGTTCCAACCAGAAGATCCAGACCTTCGCCCTCAATCACGATTCTTGCTTTCTTTTCAAGCTGATCCTGGGATAAATGTATCAGAAGATCAGAGATTACGAATACCGGGTCGTCTTCCTTCTCACCGATAACGACCGGCACGACTGTTCCGTCTTTTTTCACAACAACGCCGTGAATTGCAAGAGGAATCGTCACCCACTGGTATTTTTTCACACCGCCATAGTAGTGTGTGTCCAGATATGCCATCTGTGTATCTTCATATAATGGATTCTGTTTTACATCCAGTCTCGGTGAATCCACATGTGCACCTAAAATGTTCATTCCCTCTGTCAGCGGTTTTGTTCCGATGTGGAAAAGTGCCAGCGTTTTCTTCATATACTGTGCATAAACCTTATCCCCGGCTTTCAGTGTCACACCCTCACGGATACAGTCCTCAATATTCTGATATCCCTTTTCCTCTGCCATTGCAATGGACAGTGTCACACACTCTCTCTCCGTCTTGGACTGATCCAGACATTTTCTGTATCTGACTGCCAGTTCCTCCAGTTCTCTTTCCTGCTCTTCCGTATAGTGTTCCCACATATTTTTACGTTCCATACTTAAACCTCCACAAAAAAGATGCCGTCCCCCCATGGACCGGCATCTTTCATTCAATTCATATACTTCTACACTTTATATTTAAAACTTTCGTCTGACATGGATCCCTCTTTTATCAGACGCTTTACTGTCTTCATATAATGCTCCGAAATTGCGTTGCAGATTGTCTCTTCGTCTTTACTCCTAAATACATTCAAAAGTCGTTCATGAATATCATGCTGCCGGTTTGCCGCTTCCTTCCGGTCCGAATTTCCGGCAAAATAGCAGACAATATTGCCGTAATTCAATTCGGTCCAGGCTTTCAGAAGTCTGTTCAGACCTGCTTTTTCGACGATTACTTGGTGAAACCTACAATCACAATCTACAAGATCCCCTAAATCATCCTCACCAAAAATCTTCATCTCTTCCACGATGGATTCCATCTGTGCAAGATCTTCATCGGAAAGCTGTCCCTCATATGTTCGAACTGCTACCTGCTCATAAGTTGCACGAAGCAGATAGATTTCATAAATATCTTCCAATGTAACCTGCTTGACCGAACATCCAACATTTCTCACATATTCTACGAGTCCTTCCTGTTCCAGCTGACGCAAAGCTTCTCTGATTGGTCCTCGACTTACTCCAAGTTCATCGGACAGGTTCTGCTCTACGATTCGCATTCCCGGTTCATATTCCCGGTTCAAGATTTTCATCCGAATTTCATCTACAACATTTTCTCTCAATGTACGATATCTTAATTTTGCCATATGATTTCATTTCCTTACTACATATAATATCATTCTGCTCCCAGCAGTTGTTTTCATACAATGCGCAATATTTTTGATTTCTTTAATCATAGCATAACAAATGTAGAAAAGGAAACTCTTTACTGATATTTTTTTGCTATATACTGCCACTTACAAGCCTATAGGCCGCATATAGCCTTAACCACATAGGCGACAAATATTCCGACATAGTTTCCACATGCTCCGGCGATAACTCCCATGATCAATCCGACATTAATCAGTGATTTCCAGTTTCCACCTGCTGCTGTCAGAGATGCTGTCGGTCCGTCTACGATACATCCTACCATAGAAAGAAGTACATACTCGTATTTGATCTTGAACAAACGGCAGATCAGGAAATGTAATATTGTACATCCGATTAACATCAGGAATACATATAATGTCATCATAAATGCTGATCCTACGAACTCTCTTAAATCTACTGCAAATCCGATTGTTGCAAGGAAGCACAGGGAAATGAAAAGTCCAAGGTCCAGGTTACCACGAAGTTTCTTCACTGGTTTTAACTGTGCAAGACAGATAGAAATTGTTGTAACCATAAGGAGTCTTCCTGCTTTCCAGAATGTATCAGGGAAAATGCGCTGTGCAATTGCTGTTGTAATAAATGCTACACCAAATCCGATTGTAAGAAGCCATGCTATATCTTTGATGGACCATTCTTTGTCAGACATCAGTGGCTTATGCTCACCTTCATCAAGCTCTTCCTCTGTAAATGAGTATGGCCATAATTTATTCCATCTCTTAGAAGCTTTGAAAATAGCCGGTGCTGCAAACATCAGAACCATCAGTGGTGTAGATACTACATAGTCTGCTGCATTTGCTGCTGCAAGTGTCTCTCTTGAACAGTCAACTCCTGTCGCAATTGCCGTTAAGTTCGGTGTTCCTCCTGTGTATGTTCCTACGAACATTCCTGCACATTTCCATCCTTCTGTAATCTGTGGTGCAAAGATGATACCAAGACCAATTGCCACGATACATACGGAGAAGATTGCAGATACTAAAGCAATAACCGGCTGACGATTCAGCTTCTTAAGCTCTGTCACATTCATGCTTAACAGACAGATGGAAATTCCTGCCTGTACACAATAAGTAGAAATTGAGCTGTACAAATCATGTGATATCGGCACAACATGTGTGTTAGAAAGTACGATTCCGATGATTACAACTGTCAGTACTGGTCCCAGTGAACGGAATACCTTGTACCTCTGAAGCCAAAGTGAGAATGCTACCATAAGTAAAATTACAAACAACAGACCCTCTGTACTTGAAATTAAAGTTTTCATTTTTCTTTTGTTCCTCCTTGGTTTACTCAAGTCTTACAATTTTACTATTAAGACTTGACAATTTGTTTTGTTTATTGTAGATTGTTAACAATAGGATTTGTGGTTTAAATATACCACGGTGATTGACAAATTGCAATAACAACTTTTTAATATTGGAGGTTTTACTATGAATTTTGAACAATATCAGAATTATCTGATCGACACAGCAACTTCTCTTCTGTCCATCGACAGTACCAGTGGATTTACAGCAAAAGTAACTGACTATTTGATCGATACAGTAAAAGAACTGGGGTATCCTGTTTATAAGAACAATATTGGTAATGTTATTGTAACCGTAGAAGGTGAAGATGACTCTGAGCCAGTTGCTCTGTCTGCACACGTAGATACATTGGGACTTATGGTCCGCTCTATTACATCTGACGGAATGTTGATGATTACTTCCATCGGATCACCACTTCTTCCATCTCTGGACGGTGAGTACTGTAACATCCACACAAGAGACGGAAGAGTTTACACTGGAACCATTCTTTCCCTGTCACCGGCAGTTCACGTATTCCCGGATGCATCTACAAGAGACAGAGATGAGCAGAACATGGCCGTTCGTATCGATGAGATTGTTCACTCGAAAGAAGATGTAGAAGCGCTCGGAATTCATGCAGGAGATTTCGTATGCTACGACCCTAAGACAACATTTACAAAAAGCGGATTCTTGAAATCTCGTTTCATCGATGATAAAGCTTGTTCCGCGCTGGAGCTTACACTTTTAAAAATCATGAAAGACAACGACATAAAACCAAAGCATAAGACATATATTTGTTTCTCAACGCACGAGGAAATCGGATACGGCGGAGCAACACTCCCGAAAGATATTAAAGAACTTCTCGTTGTAGACATGGGATGTGTCGGTCTTGACCTGACTTGCACAGAAGAACAGGTATCCATCTGTGCAAAAGATTCATCCGGTCCTTTCGACTACGAGATGACAACTAGACTTGTTAACCTCGCTAAAAAACATAATCTTGACGCTGTCACAGACATTTATCCACGTTATAGCTCAGATGCTTTAGCAGTATGGAGAGCCGGATATGACACACGCGCTGCACTCATCGGACCGGGCGTGCAGGCTTCCCACGGTATGGAACGCACACACATCAAAGGACTGATGAACACATTAGAACTGTGCGCAGCATACCTCGAGCTGATCTAAACAATCAGCAATATGAAACAGACGTTTTCATTTCCCTATTGATAAATCTTATAGAAAAAAAGCTGTCTTCAAAGACAGTTTTTTTTCTATATCCATACACTTCTTTTTCAAACTTAAACTTCGAAAGTCCCTACCTACATTCCAAGCTTTTCCGCAATCTCCACCCCTCGTGGACTGACCGCTACGCCCCCAAGACTGGTTTCTCTAAGACTTACATCCATCTTCATTCCGACTTCACCCATAGCATCAATGACCTGATCCACCGGAATTTGACTGATAATTCCTGCCAATGCCATATCTGCTGCCGCCAATGCATTGACTGCACCGCCTACATTTCTTTTTACACACGGAACTTCTACAAGCCCTGCTACCGGATCACACACAAGCCCCATCAGATTCTTGAGTGCCATCGCACAAGCATGCCCCATCTGAACAGCACTTCCTCCTTTGACTGCACAGATTGCTGCCGCTGTCATTCCAGATCCTGAACCAATTTCTGCCTGACATCCACCAGATGCCCCAGCCAGAGATGCTCGGTTTGCAATGACTTGTCCGATTCCTGCTGCCACATACATAGCTTCGATCATACGGTCTTCCTCTACGCCATACTCCCTGAAATAAGTGACAAGAACTGCAGGCATAACACCGCATGCACCTGCCGTTGGTGCTGCAACGATACGTTTCATACAGGCATTATTGCATCCCATTTTTAACGCATTTGCAATCACCTTTGACACAAAATCACCACAAAGTGGCTTTTCATTCTGACGATACTCATCCATGAGACCGCCTTCTTTTCCTACCAGACCACTTCTGGATATCTCAGAAGGATTATATGCATCTACGCCTTCTTTCATCCGGGTCCACATCAGTGTCATCTGCTGCCAGGATTCTTCTTCTGTAATTCCATTTTCCTCACAATCCTCTAACTGCACTGCTTTCCAGAAAGGAATGCCTTCTTTTTCACATCGGTTCTGTATTTCTTCCACTGCCTGATATGCCATGTTAAGCCCCCCTTTCTTCCAGATTCAGTGAGATCACTTCCAGAATATCTTCTTTCTTTTTCAGCTCTGACACTACATTCTGTGGAATTGGCTGGTCTGTCTCTACAACCATGACTGCGCTTCCGCCTCTCTTGTGGCGGAACACCTGCATGGTTGCTACATTGATTTTTTCTTTGCTAAGTGCTGCACTGACCTCCGTAATACATCCCGGTCTGTCCTGGTTGCGGACGATCAATGTATTACTTTCTCCACTGAAATCAACTTCAATTCCGTCAAGATTGCTGACACGGATCCGGCCTCCGCCGATAGAATACGCCTGAATGACCATCCTTCTTTCATCAGCATTTTCCATAATCACTCTGGCGGTATTCGGATGTGCATTTTTTAATTCCTTATTTGCAATCGTAAATTCCATTCCAGCTTTTTTGGCTTCCTCAAATGCCACTGGAATTCTCAAATCATCTGGTTTCATTCCAAGAAGCCCTGCAATAATCGCACGGTCTGTACCATGCCCTTTCCCCGTAGCGGCAAATGACCCGTGAAGATATACTTCTGCTTTTTTCACAGATTCGCCAAAAAGCTGCCGGGCCGTATAACCGATCCTGGCAGCTCCCGCTGTATGGGAACTGGATGGACCGACCATGACCGGTCCTAAAATATCAAAAATACTTCCCATATATGTTCCTCTTCTTCAAAGTTATAGAAAATTATTTCTTTTTCTTCGGCATTACATGGATTGCTCCGCCTTCCAGCTCTTCAAGCGCTTCTCCGATTCCTTCATTGTAAGTCGGATGTGCACGCATACCTTTCAGAAGCTGTGATACTGTCATATTATTGGCAACTGCTGTTACGAATTCACCAATCATATCTGTCGCTCTTGCACACATCATCTGTGTTCCGACGATCACGCCACTCTCTTCTTCCGCAACAACTTTGATAAATCCTCTCTCCTCTTTTGTGATGAGCGATTTTCCATTTGCGCTCATAATGAACTTACCAACTTTAACGGCAATACCTTTTTCTTTTGCCTCATCTTCCGTAATACCGACAGATGCAATTTCAGGATCTGTGTATACACAGCCCGGAACTACATTTACATCGACAGACACTTCTTTTCCGGCAAGCTGCTCTGCCACCTGGATTCCCTGGGCACTTGCTGCATGGGCAAGCTGTGCTCCAAAGATCAGATCTCCGATTGCATACACGCCCGGAATACTTGTCTCGAACTTCTCATTTACAACGACACGTCCGCGGTTCATCTCCGGTGTCGCATCTTCTGTAAAGAGTCCGTCTGTGTTCGGGCATCTTCCAACCGCACATAATACATACTGGGAGGCTGCATTCTGCTCTTTTTCTTTCTCCACATACTTACAAATGTACTGGTCTCCATCTGCTTCTACACCCTGTACAGCAGCTGCTGTGTGAATATCAATGCCACGTTTTTTCAAAATTAATTTCAAATTCTGAGAGATCTCCTTATCCATATTCGGAAGAATTCTCGGGAGTGCCTCAAGAATCGTCACCTTACAGCCAAGTTCTGCGTAAACCGTTGCGAATTCCACACTGATAACTCCGCCACCGATAATTGTAAGGCTCTCCGGCACACTCTTCATACGGAACAGTTCATCACTGGTCAGGACTCCCGGAAGATCCATTCCCGGAATCGGCAGGATCAACGGCTTAGATCCTGCTGCCAGAATGATATGCTCTGCTTCCAGCACCTGTTCCCCGCCTTCAGACACAACTTTTACTTTCTTATCCGGAAGAAGGGTTCCTTTTCCGGAGATCTGGTCAACTTCGTTGCCCTTAAACAGCCCTTCCACACCGGAAACAAGCTGCTTTGTTGTCTCTTCTTTGTATTCAAATATTTTTTCAAAATCAAATGTTACATTTTCTGCATGGATACCAAAGCGCTCACACTCTTTTGCGCTTCTATATACTTCTGCTGCATGAATCATTGCTTTTGCCGGAATACATCCACGGTTCAGACATGTTCCGCCTGCTTCTCTTGCCTCAATCACAGCCGTTTTAAATCCAAGCTTTGCTGCCTTAATAGCAGCCACATATCCTCCCGGTCCGGCACCGATCACGATTACATCATATTTCTCGCTCATACTGATGTCCTCCTGTAATTATCCACAATACTGCCAGATGGCAGTGTCTTTTTCCACAACTTCTTTCTTATCTTTCCACCTTGTTCAACTGGATGTAACACTTGAATTCGGAAAGACATTTTTTCTGCTAGAGTTCTTCCTCTTTTATCCACTCGATAATATCTGCTATCATCTCTTCTTCCTGCTTGTCCTCAGCCCAGTAAAGTCTAAGCTCCGAGCAAATATTCTTCTTATGATAACGGATACCTTTTAAATACTTCGGAAGCTTCTCGATCGTCATAGGTTTCAGCGAATCTGAGTACACATTGACATCAGAAATCTTTCCTTTATCCACCTGGAACTGAATATTCATCTGCCCCCACGAAAATCTCTTTGATATCTCATACTGGAAATCAATTTTCCGTCCAAAGCGCCAGTCCCAGGAGGAAAAATGTTTCGTCCTCATTTCGATTTCTTTCTGATCCAGATCTTCCATCTTACACTCATTTGATGTCAGGCCATAGACTTCTTCAAATGCTTCACGAAGTGCTTTTTTCAATGCTTCCAGTGTCAGATCCGGTATGTAATCCACCAGATTAGTCACTCTTGATTTTACAGAATCCACACCTTTGGACTGTAATTTTTCCTTTGATACAGTCAGATACTTGGATAGCATCTCTTTGTTCACATTCATCATCAATGTTCCATGATGATAGCAATGCTGCTCCTGCTCATAAAATGCATTTCCGGAAAATTTCTTTCCATCAATCAAAATGTCATTTCTTCCGGACTTCTCCGCTTTTGCACCTAACTTTTGCACTGCTTTGACAATAACTTCCAACTGTCTGTCAATGCTGTAATTTTCTTTTGATACGAGAAATGTGAAATTCAGATTTCCCAGGTCATGATATACCGCTCCGCCACCAGAGAGACGACGTGCCAGATGTCCTCCATTTTCCTCAAGACTTTCAACTTTACATTCTTTCCAGGCATTCTGATTTCTTCCGATTACAACGGTATTCTGATTCTGCCACAAATATAAAATACATTCCTGAGGCTCACAGTAGAGGAGTAAATACTCCTCCACTGCAAGGTTTTTATATGGATTAAACTGACCGCTCTCAATGTAAGTAATCTTCTCTACCATATGCGATCCCCTTATCCTATTCTTTTTCAATTTTTGTTGTTACATCTGCGAATTATGATTCAAATTCATATTTCAATACCGGATGTCTTGCTGCCTCAACTTCATCCATTCTTGTGACCGGTGTTGTCACTGGTGCCTGAAGCAGGCTTTCCGGATTCTCAAGTGCGTCATTGTAAAGCTTACGAAATACCTCAATTGCATGATCCAGTACTTCTTTTGACTCTGTCTCTGTCGGCTCTACCATCAACGCTTCATGTACAATCAACGGGAAGTACATTGTAGGTGGATGGATTCCATTATCCAGAAGTCCTTTTGCGATATCCATTGCAGATACGCCTGCTTTCTTCTTCAGATCTTCCAGACTCATAACGAACTCATGCATGCATACCTCATCATATGCCATTGTATAGAGGTCTTTTAACTTGTTCATCATATAGTTCGCGTTCAGAACTGCGTTCTGGCTTGCCTCCGGAATTCCTTCTTTTCCAAGTGTCATAAGATATGTCAGTGCTTTGACAACTACAAGGAAGTTTCCGTAGAATTCTTTCATCTCACCGATGCTATGCTCAGCTTTCTCCATTGCCAGAGCCCCTTCTTTTTCTACCACTCTGTAGGATGGCAGGAACTGCAGCAACATACTCTTGCAGCCAACCGGTCCGCTTCCCGGACCTCCGCCTCCATGAGGTGTTGAAAATGTCTTATGAAGGTTCAGGTGAATCACGTCGAATCCCATATCTCCAGGTCTTACAGTTCCCATAACTGCATTCAGGTTTGCTCCATCGTAATAGCAAAGACCGCCGCATTCATGTACGATTTCTGTAATTTTTAAAATATTTTTGTCAAACAGTCCGACAGTGTTCGGATTGGTCAGCATCAGTCCTGCAGTATCTTCTCCACATGCTGCCTTTAACGCTTCAAGGTCTACTCCTCCGTCCGGTGCAGATGCAATGCTGACTACCTTATAGCCTGCCATTGTAGCACTGGCCGGGTTGGTTCCATGCGCAGAATCCGGTACAATGATTTTTGTTCTCTTCTCGTCTCCTCTGCTCTCATGATATGCCTTAATGAGCATCAGACCTGTAAACTCTCCGTGAGCTCCTGCTGCAGGCTGGAATGTCATACCGTCCATTCCTGTGATCTCGCACAGGTATTCTTCGGATTTTTTCAGAACTTCCAGGCATCCCTGTACAGAATGTTCTGGCTGCAGCGGATGGATCTGGGTAAATCCAGGCAATGCTGCCATATCTTCATTAATTTTCGGATTGTACTTCATCGTACAAGATCCAAGTGGATAGAATCCATCATTGACTCCATGGGATTTCTTTGCCAGTTCTGTATAGTGTCTGGAAAGGTCATTCTCAGACATTTGCGGAAGGTGAAGCTCTTTTTGTCTTGCATCCTTCTCACCAGGTTTTTTGATTTCTACATCGCAGGCTGGGAGCATGCTCATGCCTCGTCCGGCTCTGCTTTTTTCAAATACTAACATGCTCTACACCTCCTTTAAAATGCGGATAACTTCATCCATCTCTTCTTTTGTGTTCATCTCTGTACAGCACCATAATACTCGATGGTTTCCAAGTGGATATCCTCCCAGGATTCCATGCTCTTCCAGCGCCTTTAATGCTTCGCAAGGACATTTTTCAGATACAGTTACAAATTCGTGGAAGAATTCTCCCTTATTCTCTACTTTGAATCCGATCTTATCAAGCTCTGCTGCCAGATAATGTGCTTTGGAAGCAGACTGAAGCGCTGCTTCTTTGATTCCTTCACTTCCCATAGCCGACATGTACACGCCAACTGCCAGCGCGCAAAGTGCCTGATTGGAACAAATGTTACTGGAAGCTTTTTCTCTGCGGATATGCTGCTCTCTTGCCTGAAGTGTCAATACATATCCGGTCTTTCCATTATGGTCTTCTGTCTGACCGACAATTCTTCCCGGAAGCTTTCTCATCATGCCTTCTGTGGCTGCCATAAATCCTAAGTATGGTCCTCCAAATCCAAGTGGAAGTCCCAGTGGCTGTCCATCTCCGACTGCCACATCTGCACCGTACTCTGCCGGTGTCTTGATGATTCCAAGGGAGATTGGATTCACACCCATGATATATTTTGCCCCGGCACCATGAGCAATTTCCCCGATTGTCTGTGCATCTTCCAGATTACCGTAATAGTTCGGATGCTGGATATAGACACATGCTGTCTGCTCGTCTATATTTTCTTTCAGATAATCCAGATTTGTCACACCATCTTTTTCCGGAATCTCCACGATCTCCATTCCATTTCCATGACAATACGTATGTATCGTTGCCAGTGCATCCGGCAGGATCGCTGCGGATACGAAGGCTTTCTTACGCTTTCTCTCCTGGCACATTGCCACACCTTCTGCTGCCGCCTCGGCACCGTCATACACACAGGCATTGGACACGTCCATTCCGGTCAGATCACAGATCATTGTCTGATACTCGAAAATGGACTGTAAGATTCCCTGACTGATCTCTGCCTGATACGGTGTATATGCTGTCAGCAGATTTTCTTTTGAAATCACACTGTTCACTATGGATGGAATAAAATGTCTGTATGCTCCTGCACCTCGGAAAATGGTCTTGAATACCTGATTCTTTGATGCGATATTTTCCATCTCTCTGCGGACTTCCAGTTCTGACTTTCCTTCCGGAATATTCAGTCCGCCTTTGATCTTAACCTCATCAGGAATATGTGCGAACAGATCCTCGATAGAACTGTATCCAATCTCTTTTAACATTTCCTGACGTTCTTCTAACGTATTCGGTACATAGCTTCCCATATGCCGTACACCTCCCGTCTTTGCCTTACTGCTCGCTTGCTACAAATGCCTCGTATTCTGATGGGGATAATAATTCCTCTTTCTCAGATACTTCTTTTACTTTGATAAACCATGCATCATATGGTGCTCCGTTGATAGATTCCGGTGCATCTAAAAGCTCCTCGTTAATCTCACACACAACTCCGGAAACCGGTGAATATACATCGGAAACAGCCTTTACAGACTCAACATCACCAAATGCCTCACCAACGGATACGCTATCTCCCTCTTCCGGAAGATTTACAAATACTAAGTCTCCAAGCTCAGACTGTGCGTAGTCTGTAAGACCAATTGTAACAACATCTCCTTCTTCTTTTACCCACTCATGTGATTTTGCATATAATAATCCTTCTCTGATTTCCATCTTAATAATCTCCTTTTTTATATATTCTCTTTTTTAATCCTTCAACAAAACTTATTTCGCTCTCTTGTAGAATGGCAGTGCTATGACTTCTGCCTCGACTTTACGTCCTCTTACATCTACTTCTACTTTATTACCGATCTCTACACTTCCGGCATCTACTAATGCCATTGCGATTGGATATCCCAGGAACGGACAATGTGTTCCGCTTGTTGTATGTCCGATTTTCTTTTCTCCAACATAGATATCCTGATATTCACGGATAATTCCTCTTCCGGTTACTTTGAGTCCGATTCTTGTAATTTTCGGCTCACCACGCTCTTCCATGGCTTTCTTTCCGATGAAGTCTTCCTCTTTTCCCATCTTGACTGCAAATTTCAGGCCTGTCTCAAGTGGTGATATTTCATCATCCATCTCATGTCCGTACAGTGGCATCGCTGCTTCCATACGAAGTGTATCTCTGGCTCCAAGTCCACATGGAATCAGCCCTTCGTCTTTTCCGGCCTCTAAAAGTGCATCCCACATTTTCTCAGCATTTTCACTTGCCAGATATAACTCGACTCCGTCCTCTCCTGTGTATCCTGTCTTGGAAATGATACATGGGATTCCAGCTACCTCTGTATCGAATACTGCATGATAATATTTCTTTGGAATGTTCTCTTCTGCCGTTAATTTCTTCAGGATCTCCATTGCTTTTGGTCCCTGAAGTGCAATCTGCCCATACTGGGAAGATGCATCTGTAAATGTGACCTCTCCGAATTGATGGTCTAACATCCACTGATAATCTTTATCTTTGTTCGCCGCATTTACTACGATAAAGTAATCATTATCTCCACGTTTGTATACGATCAGGTCATCTACCGTTCCACCATTCTCGTTACACATCGGGCTGTATCTTGCCTGCCCATCTACCATGTTGGTAAAATCATTTGTCAACAGCTTCTGCAGGTTTGCAAGTGCATCTTTTCCCTGGCACAATACCTCTCCCATATGAGACACATCGAAAAGTCCTGCTTTTTCTCTAACTGCCATATGCTCTGTGATAACACCTGTTCCATACTGTACCGGTAAAAGATATCCTGCAAATGGAACGATCTTACCGCCTGCTTTCACATGCGCATCATAAAGTGGTGTTTTTAACTCCATATCATATCCTCCTTCTTGTTTTTAATAGGGACGTTAATTATAGGTACATTAATTTATTCATATAATGGATATTTCTCGCAGATTTTTGTAACTTCATCTCTGATCTCATCTGCCTTTGTCTCAAAGTCTGTCACTGTCATCTTGATCAGTTTTGCGATTATCTTCATATCCTCTTCCTTCAGTCCTCTTGTTGTAACTGCCGGTGTACCAATTCTGATTCCACTTGTTACAAATGGGCTTGCCGGATCATTTGGTACTGAGTTCTTATTGACTGTGATGTAAACCTCGTCCAGTCGGTTCTGAAGTTCTTTTCCGGTAATGTTCATGTTCTGAAGATCTACTAACATCAAGTGGTTATCCGTTCCACCACTTACCAGATTGAAGCCTTCTGCAATCAATACATCTGCAAGTGCTTTCGCGTTATTCACTACCTGCTTCTGATACTCTTTGAACTCTGGTTTCAATGCCTCTCCGAAGCAGACAGCTTTTGCTGCAATAATATGCATCAGCGGACCACCCTGAGTTCCCGGGAAGATTGCTTTGTTAATTGCTTTTGCATGTTCTTCCTTACACATGATCACTCCGCCTCTTGGTCCTCTCAGTGTCTTGTGCGTTGTCGTTGTAACTACATCTGCGTATGGAACCGGATTCTGGTGAAGTCCTGCTGCAACCAGTCCTGCGATATGTGCCATATCTACGAAGAGATAAGCGCCAACTTCTTTTGCAATATCTGCAAAGATATCGAATCGGATCTCTCTTGGATAAGCGGAAGCTCCTGCAACAATCATCTTCGGCTTACATTCATGTGCAAGTTTTCGAATCTCATCGTAATCCAGTACTCCGTCATCATTGATGTTGTAAGGAACAAAATTATATAAAATACCGGATTGGTTTACCGGTGATCCATGTGTCAGATGTCCGCCGTGTGCCAGGTTCAGTCCCATTACTGTGTCACCCGGTTTAATCAGTGCCTGATATACTGCATTGTTTGCATTTGCTCCTGAATGTGGCTGAACACATGCATGATCACAGCCAAATAATTCTTTTAATCTCTCAATTGCCAGATTTTCAATAATATCTACATTCTCGCAGCCCCCATAATATCTCTTGCCCGGATATCCTTCTGCGTATTTATTTGCCGGTACAGTTGCCATAGCCATCATCACTGCCGGGCTGATAATGTTCTCAGATGCGATCAGCTCCAGGTTTCTTCTCTGGCGTCCAAGCTCCAACTCAATTGCTTTTCCAACCTCTTCGTCATAGTTCTTCACATAATCTGTTACCTGTTCAACCATGTTCATTTTCTAATCATCCTCCAAATTTCCCCAAAAATTTTTAAAAAAGGGTACAAAAAAAGCAGGTAAAAAATAATTTCTTAACAATCTTAAGACTAATTATTTTTTATCTGCCTCTGTCCTTTCACCTGAAAGATTACTTACCGGTCTTCGCGTGTATGGCAGGTAAGTTACTTCTTCGGTACAATCCCTTCCATTGTTCTCCAGAGTGTTGTCCAGACCCGTTCCTTTTGCCTGAGAGTTTCTGCTTGCCCCTTCGGCTCCAGTCTATCATTCCATGTGTCGCGTCTCACATGATAGTGGTATCTCACAAGTCCTTCCTTCAACTTAACCTCAGAATACAGCTGTCTGATAATAAAGTCAAGCGTTAAATATTTTTCTTACTTGTTAGAATTCTATCAGTGATTATTGTTAAATATCTGACACCATGTTTACAGCCTTTACACCCGTTTTACATGCTTTTTTCTCAGTAAATAAAAACTATTCTGTACTTGCATTTGTACTACTATCATTACTGCTGTCCGTACTTGTGTCTGTACTACTAACTAATCTTGACTTAGGAATTTCGATATTCTCCTTCTTGTATGCATCCAGTACAGCCTCCTTGATACATTTTGCATATGCTTTCGCACCTGCCGAGAGCAAATGTGTATCATCTGCATCAAAATACTCATCATGACCCTCGCTTGCAGCATACCAGTCGATCAGATATGTATGATCATTTTCTTCTACGAATTTTTTTATTTTGCTGTTGCTTTCCTCTTCGAACGTATCATGCGGAATCCGGACTGTTGTCAGAAACAATGGCATATCCTTTCCTATCTTCTCCCGAATAGCTTCAAGTTCACCATTGATCGGACTGTTCGAAAGTGATGCAAATATGACGCCTTCTCCTTCCCATTTCTTTTCATCAATGTAGGAATCAAGAACTTGTTTACCAAGTGATGTGATCCGTCCGATTTTAGTATCACTGACACTGTTTGGAAACATTTCATAAAAATCATCTGTCACATCAACTGCAATAGAATCCCCAATGAGCAGGAGATTTAAACCTTCCAGAATCTCATCATCCGTCAGATCAGCCGTACAGATGGTATCATCACTCTCTGAACCATTCGCTTTCTGCTTTGCAAGTTGTTCTTCCGTCATCTTACCGGTCTCTTTTGCCTTTGTCTCACGTTTTTGTAATGTATCCAATGCATTTTTCTTCGGCACAAATACCATGCAAAGTATCAGTGACACGGTCAGTACAAATGTGCCTGCCATTACCTTTAAACTTCTTCTTGCCACCTGTACCTGGCGCTTCTTCTCCTGCCTGGATTTCGGTCTGCTTCTTAAAATATTCAAATATTCCCCAATAATACCATGTCGGATCGGTGTTTCAATAAAACGATAAGAAAGCTCTGCCAGGACAACACTTAATACAATTTCAATCAATGTAATCCACCAGGATGCCTTTATCCCCTTACTGATTAACAAAATGATTGGATAATGCCACAGATATATGCTGTATGAACGATCCCCAATCCATTTCAATACTGGGTTACTTAAAAATCTGCTAAGCTAGGTCTTTCGTCCTGATACTGCATAGACCATCAATACGGTCAGAATTGTTCCAAAAAATTGTCCTCCTCTGTACCAGAAATTACTGGAACCATTGATTGCTATCGTCATCACGAGCAACACTGCAAAAGACACACTGCCCAAAACCATATTGACACTAGCTGAAAGTCTTCTTGGAACCATCCGGTACTCCCACAGAATTGCAAGTAATGCACCGAATAAAAGGGAAAATGCTCTCGTGTCTGTCCCATAATATACCCGGCTGGCATCCTGCTGTGGATCAAATAATATAATCATCAAAATGACTGAGATCAGCGCCAGCAGCAACGTTACTCCTACAAACAAAAGACCTCTCTTTGCCCGTCCCTCTCCTCTGCTTTTTACTAACTTATAGATTCCCAGAAGAATCAATGGATATATCAGATAAAATTGTGTCTCAATCGCCAGTGACCAACAATGCGTAAATGGTGACGGTACTCCGGCCGCTTCAAAGTAAGATACCTTATTAAAAATCTGCCACCAGTTATTAAATCCCAGAACAGATGCCAGGAAATCCTTACAGCCCTTTGTAAAAATAATCCTGTTTACGACTGCGCTGACAAATATTATAACAACTGCCATTGACATAACTGCCGGAACAAGACGCCTGATACGCCTCAGCCAAAAGTTCTTCAAATCTATTGTTCCTTCTTCTTCTACTTCGGAAATCAGTATGCCTGTAATTAAATATCCTGATAAAACAAAAAATACTGTCACACCAAGAAAGCCGCTCTTAAATAAAGCCAGCTTCAAATGATATGCCAGTACCATAATAACCGCAATTGCTCTTATGCCATCAAGCCCTGTGATGTATCTTCTCTTTTTCCCCATAACTCTTCATCCTCATTTGTACTTTTTATTGTTTAGCTCACAACTTCTGTTGCCTCTCCTCTTGTCTCTAATATCTATTATACATAATATTAAATAAAAGTACAAAAAAAAGCAAGAACCTTTAAAGTTCTTGCTTGTCTGCATGAGCGTGCGGGGATTCGAACCCCGGACAACTTGATTAAAAGTCAAGTGCTCTACCACCTGAGCTACACGCCCGTCTCTTCCAATATGCTAATCATAAAGGAAAATGCCCAGAACCGGAATCGAACCAGTGACACGAGGATTTTCAGTCCTCTGCTCTACCAACTGAGCTATCTGGGCATTCATCACATCAGCTATCGCCAATGTAAGTTGCGGGGGCAGGATTTGAACCTACGACCTTCGGGTTATGAGCCCGACGAGCTTCCAGACTGCTCCACCCCGCGATATTAAAATTTCTCTTTAAAAGAGTTAAGCCGATGATCGGACTCGAACCGATAACCTGCTGATTACAAATCAGCTGCTCT
>NZ_JAJCNF010000029.1:0-42443 GCF_020560945.1 Dorea sp. 210702-DFI.3.125 | reverse complement strand
AGACAGACAGACAGACAGACAGACAGACAGACAGACAGACAGACAGACAGACAGAGCATGAGCTGACGGGGTATCCGTCTATCGATAAACCGTGGCTGAAATATTATGGAGAAGAGGTTCTGCATCGTCTATTGCCGGAAGGTTCGATGTATGATTATCTGACTTCCTGCAATGCAGACCGGATGGATGAGGCTGCTTTAAATTACTTTGGAAAAAAGGTTACGCACCGGCAAATGCAGGAGAAGATTGATGCATGTGCGAGAGCATTACTAGCGTATGGAGTTCGCGCTGGTGATGCAGTAAGTCTTTGTGCTCTGGCAATGCCAGAGGCTGTGTATCTGCTTTATGCAATCAATAAAATCGGAGCAATCGCTAATATGCTTGTGATGAATGCAACGGAAGCGGAGATTCATGAGAAGTTAGCCGTAACGAAGAGTAAAGTTGTGATTACGGTTGATCTGGCATTGGAAAAGATTGTACAGGCATCAAAGGAAACATCTGTAAAACACATCATAGGTGTTTCACTGGCAGAATCTATGCCATGTGTAATCGGTACGCTTTATAAGTGGAAATCAAAAGTAAAGAAGGAAAATTGCATTTTATTTTCAGAATTTCTAAAGGCAGGTCAAGGAAAGAAGATAGATTGTCAGGAAATAAAAGGAGATGCACCTGCAGTGATTGCATATACAGGAGGGACAACCGGCAAGGCAAAAGGTGTACTGTTGTCAAACCGTGCAGCGAATGCGATAGCATTTCAATACAAATATGCAGATAAAGTGCTGGACTTTCAAAATGGAGAACGTTTTTTAGATATCATTCCGCCTTTCTTAGCCTATGGTTTATTTTTTGGGGTACATATGGCACTATGTACATGTCTTGAGGATGTTCTTTGCCCAGATCCGGCACCAGAACGATTGCCGAAACTTTTTACAAAATATAGACCAAATCATCTAAGCGGAGGTCCATTGCATATGGAGGCAATGACAAAAGATAGAAAGATACAAAAAATGAATCTTTCTTTTGCCAAGACGGTTGCTTACGGTGGTGACGGGATGAATCAAGAATGGGAAGATGAGATGTCAAAGTTCTTGAAAAGTCATCAGGCTTCGTATGGACTGATGAAAGGTTATGGAATGACGGAAATGGCAGGACCTGTATGTACAAGCAATCATAAATTCCCTGTCATGCTTCCATTTTTCTGTAACAATATTAAGATATTAGACATTGATACGGGCGAGGAACTTGGATATGATCAGGAAGGTGAGATCTGTGTCAGCGGTCCGAGTATGATGATGGAATACTATAAGAATCCGGAAGCTACAAGAGAAATCATTTTCGAAGAGAACGGAACAAGATGGCTTCGAACCGGAGATTTGGGACATGTGACAAAAGAAGGATATTTCCGACTGACCGGAAGACTGAAGAGAATCTTGTGGTCGATCGGAGCAGATAAGACACCGTCAAGAGTTTATCCGATGGAGATTGAAAATGTATTGAGCAGGCATTCTGCTGTGGATAAATGTGCGGTAGTAGGAAGAATCAATGGTGAAAAAGGTTATCTTGTGATTGCCTATGTGACATTGAAATCCAAAGATACCGGAGACAATGTGGAAAAAGAATTAAGACAGCTCTGTAGACAGGAGCTGAAAGAAAACTCCTGGCCTTTTGAATATCACTTTGTAGAGAAACTGCCGACAACAGGAGCAGGAAAGATTGACTTCCGGACACTGGAGAAGTGGGCGAAAAACTCAGATTCTTTTTAATTTAATATAGCAAGAATTTTCTTGATATAAAGTAGTCTTTCATTTACTTATGAAATAGTTTAGAATAGTTAGTAGAAGTGCCTTAAGAGAAAGTTCAACAGATAATTTACCGAAAAGAGCGACATTCTGAATGGTTATATTGTGCCGGAATATGAAGTGGATGGAGAAGAATTGACAAATAGATTGATTGGTTATATGAAAAAGAAGAATATCAAGTTTGAAAGTATGAAGCTGTTTCTACCGTATTATCTGGAGCTCTTTTATCGGGAAAGGGATAAAGAAAAGTTATGATATATTTAAGTAGTTTTAAGTTAAGTGAAAGAAAAGTAAACAATCCTAACATTTATCCCTACAATGTATTCCGGGATAAGTATATTGAACCATTTGTTTTTATACCTATCACTGTTTTTTATGGGAATAATGGCTCAGGTAAATCAACACTCTTAAATATTATAGCCAATTGCTTACAACTAAAAGGAAAAGAATACGCAACAAGTAATTCATTTGGAAGTGTCGATTACTGTGATTCGTTTTCCAGCGAATGCTTGTATACTTTTGGGGAAGATGACTATGGAAATACAATAAAAAAAATACCGGGAAACAGCCGGTATATTAAAAGTGAAGATATATTGTATGAGATTAAAAAGATACAACAAAAGCAGATATTATCAGATGGCATGGAGTATGATTATGTTAAGAGAGGCATGTCTTTACTTGAAGCAAAGACATTTTTAACATCCAAAGAAGGGAGAAAGCAGGAAGAATATATAAAATTTGCACAGGAAAAATATTCTAACGGAGAGACATCAATGCAATATTTTGAGGAATATTTACAACCGGATGCATTATATTTATTAGATGAACCAGAAGTATCGCTTTCACCTGCGAATCAGGTTATGCTAGCAGAGGAAATTAATAAAATGGCAAGGTTGTTAGGATGCCAGTTTATTATTGCAACGCATTCGCCATTTATGCTTGGAACATTAAATGCCCAAATATACAATCTTGATACGGAAGAGTATGATATTGCAAAATGGAGTGATTTGGATAATGTGCGATACTTTTATAATTTCTTCAAAAAACATGAGGATGAATTTAAAGAAAATCATCTATAAAAAGAATATTCGTATGGGCAGATACCACTTGGTAGAACAACCACTTCAAGTTTGACGGACTAATGATATACAAAAAACAATATTAGAGTAGGTAACAAGCAGGTGGTCATATAATAGACTGTCTGCCTTTTTGTATTTATATGATATGAAAATGCTAAAATGGCTATAAGATATTTAGGTATTTATTAACCGAAATATCTTTTGGGGGAAATACTGAAAACTGTTTGATGTGTCAATGCAAGAAAAATTTTGTTTGACTTTTTGAAAAAGAGGCAATATAATTACAAGAAACGAGTAGCAAGTAAGCGTAAATCCAGTTTACCGGCTACTCGTTTTTGTTTTGCAAAAAGTAAATATCGCCATGAAAAAGTGTGTAGCGTGTAAGCGTAAGTCCAGCTTATATGACAGGGTACGCACTTTTTTTGTGTCAAAAAGAAAGGAGTTAAAACGAAATGGCGGAAAGCAACAAGATGAAGGAGATGCCGGTGAATAAGCTGATGGTCCAGATGGGAATCCCGATGATTTTATCCATGGCATTGCAGGCAGTCTATAACATAGTAGACAGTGCATTTGTGGGAAATATGAGAGAGGGAAGTGAAGCAGCATTAAATGCTTTGACACTGGTATTTCCGGTGCAGATGCTTATGGTGGCAGTGGGGATTGGAACCGGTGTAGGAACCAATGCACTTCTTGCAAGGACACTTGGACAGGGAAATAGTAAAAAAGCTGCAAAGGTAGCAGGAAACAGTCTGTTTCTGGGAGTGATTATTTATGTGGTCTGCTTATTGTTTGGTATCTTTGGGGTGAAAGCATATATTTCATCGCAGACAGTAGATGCAGAAGTATTGGAGATGGGAGTCAGCTATCTGAGGATATGCTGCGTAATCTCTTTTGGTATTATTTTCTTTTCTTTATTTGAAAAGTTATTACAGGCAACAGGACGTTCTCTTTATTCCACGATTGGACAGGTGGTTGGCGCAGTTGTAAATATCATCCTTGATCCGATCATGATCTACGGTATTGGCCCCTGCCCGGAAATGGGAGTGAAAGGAGCGGCTTATGCAACTGTAATTGGTCAGGTAGCATCCGCGGTATTACTGCTCATTTTTCATATCAAATTAAATAAGGAATTCGAGCATGGGGCGAAATACATGAAGCCGGATGGCGGAATTATCAAGGAGATCTATACAATCGGACTTCCGGCAATCATTGCACAGGCACTGATGTCCATTATGGTTTATGTCATGAATCTGATTCTGAAATTCAATCCGTCAGCACAGACAGCTTATGGATTATTTTATAAAGTTCAGCAGTTTGTACTGTTTCTTGCTTTCGGTCTGCGAGATGCGATCACTCCGATCATTGCATTTGCTTATGGAATGAGAAGCAAAAAGAGAATTCAGGATGGAATCAAATATGGTCTGATCTATACGGTTATATTAATGATTCTGGGAATTGTAATTACAGAGATTTTTCCAGGGGGATTTGCAACGCTGTTTAATGCAGGGCCGTCCAGAGAATATTTTATCGGAGCAATGAGGATAATCTCAGTAAGCTTCTTGTTTGCCGGAATCAATATTGCTTATCAAGGCATTTATCAGGCATTGAATGGTGGTGTGGAATCACTGGTTATTTCGCTTCTGAGACAGCTTATTATTATTCTGCCGCTGGCTGGAATTTTTTCCGTGTTTGCCAGAAATGGTCAGATGACAGTTTCGCTGATCTGGTGGGCATTTCCGATTACTGAAATTATTTCATGCTTTGTAGGATATGTGTTCTTGAAGAGAATCAGTAAAAATAAAGTTGATGTTTTGAATTAAGCAGGAGGGATCAGAGATGAAAAAAAGAATTATTACAATCAGCAGAGAATTTGGAAGTGGCGGACGTTTTATCGGAGAAGAAGCAGCGAAGAAACTTGGGATTGCTTATTATGATAAAAATATCATTAATGAGATTGCAGAGAAGTCTGGTTTATCTCCGGAATATGTCCAGGAAAGTGCAGAATTATCTCCGAAGAAAGGATTATTTGCATATGCATTTGCCGGACGTGATATCACAGGAAAATCCATAGAAGATATAGTGTATGAGACACAGAGAAAGGTTATTTTAGAACTGGCTGATAGGGAATCTTGTGTAATTATCGGAAGAAATGCAGATTATATCCTGAAGGATCGGGATGATGTATTGAACGTATTTATCCATGGGGATATGCCGGAAAAAACACAGCGTATTATGAACTTATATAATGTAGGAGAGAAGGAGGCTGTCAAAATGATGGCAGATACAGATAAAAGGCGTATGACAAATTATAATTTTTATACAGAGCAGAAATGGGGAAAAGCCAGCAACTATACGTTGAGTCTGAACAGCTCGCAGCTTGGATATAACAGATGTGAGAAGATTATTATGGAGTGTATTTGAGGAATATAATGACAAAATCTGGTTGATAAACCAAATAAAAGTGATATACTGAATGCATAAGGAAAGAAACCGTGTGGAATTACAGTTTTGTTTTCACACGGTTTTTTAGGAAATAGGAGTTAGACATAACTAATATGCACAATGGCAATTTATTGGATAATGTAAAAGAGGGCAGATTTCTATGAGAATATTGATTTATGGTGCAGGTGTGATTGGGTCCTTGTATGCGGCTTTATTCGCAGAAGCGGGTTATGATATAAGTATCTATGCCAGAGGTAAAAGACTTGAGTTTTTAAAGAAAAATGGATTGCTTTATAAGAAAAAACAGAACATAAAACGGGCAGAAACCACGATTCTTGGAGAAGTGCCAGATAATGATATTTATGATTTTGTCTTGCTGACTGTCCGGGAAAACCAGTTGTATGAAGCACTTACGGAATTGAAAAATAATAAAAGCAGTACGATTGTTACAATGGTAAATTCACTGGACGGTTATAAAAAATGGGAAGATATTGTTGGAACAGGAAGAATATTGCCGGCTTTTCCGGGAGCAGGCGGAAGTATAAATGATGATGGCATCCTTGATGCAGCACTCACTCCAAGAATGATTCAGCCGACAACATTTGCAGGAATATCAGGAAATAAATCCGAAAAGACAAAGCAGTTTTCAAAGATATTGAGGCATGCTCATATACCATATCAGAAAGTAGTGGATATGCATATGTGGCAATTATGTCATCTTGCCATGGTGGTGCCGATTGCAGATGCATATTACGAAGCAGAATGCCCGGAAAGAGCGGGAAAAGACTGGAAGATTATGAAGAAAACAGCAAAAAAATTGAAAAGAAATTTTAGCTTTTTGCGAAAACAGGCAGGTAGGCTGTCACCTTGTAAAATGAATATTTTTCGTTTTTTACCACTGCCAATTATGACGATTATGCTTGCTGTTACATTCGAAAGTAGCTTTGGAGATAAATTTATGTATCAACATGCCAGGAAGGCACCAGATGAAATGAGGAAGCTGCATAAGCAATTTTATGCTTATATGAAAAAACTAAAGGAGGCCAGATATGAAATTTTATGAAAGTGGAGACAGTAGTAAACCAGTGATATTTTTATTTCCTGGTACCTGTTGCCTGTATAGTAGCTTTGATCATATACTGGATAGATTACATTCTTATTTTTACACGGTAACAGTTTCTTATGATGGATTTGATCCAAATGAGAAAACAGAATTTTATTCAATGGAAGATGAATGCGAAAAGATTGAGCAGGAAATCAAGAAAAAGTATGATGGAAGAATTAAAGCAGCGTATGGGTGTTCCCTTGGTGGAAGTTTTGTATCCCTTTTGATTCAGCGAAAAAGAATTCATATAGATCATGGCATTATTGGGAGCAGTGATATGGACGAAGCAGGTCATCTTGTGGCAAAAATCAAGTCATCCATGGTAGTCCCTTTCATGTATAAAATGATACATACAGGTGCTCTTCCGAAATTTATGCAGAAAAAACTGAATAAGACAGATGAGGTTAAAAAAGAATTATATAATGGATTTTTGAATATGTTTGGAATCGGTAAAGGAGGAAATCCGTGGATTACAAAACAGAGTATTTATAATCAGTTCTATTCGGATCTGATTACGAAAGTCCAGCATGGAATTGATGTGCCGGGAACAACTATCCATGTGTTTTACGCTACAAAGATGGGTAAAAAATATGAAAAGAGATATTGGACTTATTTCAAAAATCCGGATATTCGGAGACACAACATGCAGCATGAAGAACTGTTTTGCTGTCATAGTGCAGAGTGGGTAAAAGAAGTAAAAAAATCAGTGGAAGGCGACAGATAATGAAAGAAAAAGTGAATGTGACAGGTGTGCCGGAAACGATGGTACAGACCCTGTATGCAAGAGCAAAAGAAACAAAAAAACAAAATGCAAAGATCAAAGATGAGATTGCAGTAGAACTTGTGGAAAAGCTGGACTATGACTTTTCTAAAGCAGATAAAGATAACGCTATGAACTATGGTGTGATTGCAAGAACAATTGTATTAGACCGGATGGTTGAGCAATATTTGAAGAAGCATGAAAATACAGTTGTCGTAAATATTGCATGCGGACTGGATACCAGATGTTATCGAATGAAAGGAAAATATCTGCGCTGGTATAATGTAGACCTTCCGGAAACAATGAAAATAAGGAGCCAGTTCCTTACCGAAACTGATCCGGTGTATCAGATTGCAAAGTCTGCAATGGATGATTCCTATGTAGATGATATCGATTACCACTGTGAGAATGTTCTGGTAATAATCGAAGGGCTTACAATGTATTTGTGTGAAAAAGATATCAGAAAGATGTTTTTTATTATTGAAAAATCATTTCAGGAAGTAACCGTAATGGTCGAAACCATGTCACCTTTTGTTGTAAACCATGTGAAAGAAAAATCCATAGAGGGAAGCAATGCAAAATTCACATGGGGAGTTAAGAACGGAACAGAACTGCAAAGAATTGTGCCGGGATTTTCTGTTCAGCAGGAAGTCAGCCTGGTCGAAGGAATGAAAGAACTTATGCCTGTATATCATGTGATAGGAAAGATTCCAATCGTTCGGAATATCTCAAACAAAATAATAGTTATGGAGAAACATGGCTGATATTATACGAGCAGGAGATGATACAGATGAAGAAAAGACATTTTGATGTGGAAACAGATGGATTTTATGGCGCATACTGGAAATGCAAAACAGAATCAGACTGTGCAATGATTGCCATGATCGGGGATGATCCAGAGGATTATCTGGCGCGCACATCTGTGAAATGGTTACATAAACTCGGTGTGAATGTGATGACGATGTCACCTGGAAAAAAAGATTATGGACATCATAATTATCCATTGGAACGTATAGAGAAAGCAATCAATTGGTTAAAAATGAATAGTAATCAGAAGATAGGAATTGTCGGGGCATCTACTACAGGAACACTTGCATTGACTGCTGCTTCTTATTTTAAAGATATCACATTAACAATTGGTCTGACACCGAGTGATTTTATCTGGCAGGGATTTATGCAGGGCAAAAAAGATGGTTGTAAGGAATGGCCGATTGATGGAGAATCTCTTTTTTCTTACAAAGGAGAACCCCTTCCGTATATGCCTTTTTGCTATAAACATCCAGATTACTGGCATGTGATTAAGAAAGAAACAAAACGGACCGGTGATATGATCAATTCAAGAAAACTATTTGATGATTCTGAAAAGGCTCACCAAATCACAGAAGACGAGATGATCAAGATTGAAAAAATCCATGGAACAGTATTGTTAATTGGTGCTGAAGATGATGTGTTGTGGGATACTGCAAAATATATCCGCCGTATGAAGCAGCGTATGAAAGAACATTCACACACATGCAGATTGGATTATGTCATTTATGAGCATGGAACCCATTTCGTTTTTCCAGAGAGTATACTAAAGACAATGCTCCCGGTTGGATCCGGACTCTTTGTGAAACTGGCATTTCAGGCAGCAAGAAAACATCCGAAAGAATGTCGCAGAGCACGACTGGATATTGACCAGCGGGTGAGAAATGCTGTTGCTGAATGGAAGAATAGAAAAGAAACAGAAAAAATCTAAGCAGCAGACTTGACAAATTCCTGTAATGAGTTAAAATATAACAGTGCTATATAACACTGTTATATTTGTGAAAAGAAAATTTTGAGGATACAAAAAGCATGTCGACGAAAGCAGAAGATACACAAAAAAATATATTAGATACAGCCAAAAAACATTTCCTGAAAGATGGTTTGACCGGAGCATCATTAAGAAACATTGTAAAAGATGCCGGACTTACTACTGGCGCATTTTACAAATATTATCCGACGAAAGAGGCACTTTTTGATGCACTGACGGATCCCTATATGGAACATATTTATCAGATTTATGACCAGATCGTTGAGGAGTTTGAAAAGCTTTCTGCCAGTGATCAGACAAGGAATATGTCGGATACATCCAGTGATGGGATGGAGCAGATGGTTGATTATATCTATGATCATTATGATAATTTCAGATTATTGTTGAAATGTGGAGACAGTGGAAAATTTGAATTATTCATACACAATATGGTGAAGCGGGAAATGAAGTCCAGCCTAAAATATATGGAAAAAATGAAGGAGGCTGGTGTAAAAATACCTGTTGTAGAGGAAAGCCTTATGCACATGATCTATACAGGATTTTTTTCATCAGTATTTCAGATCATTGAGCATGATATAGACAGGGAGACCGCAAAGAAAAATGTGCATCAGCTGAAAGAATTCAATACAGGTGGCTGGGAACGATTGTGGAATATTGAATTTCCAGTATAACTGATGCAGGAATTCTGAATAGGTTATGTGTGTTGCAGGTTCTGGATTTCTGAATAAAGTTCAGACAGGATAATAATATCAGGTGGTTGATGCCAGTAAACCACCTATTTTATTATATGCTGGTTAGCACGGGCTAACAGAAGGTAAAACAATAAAACGAAACAATAAAACGAACGTAAGGAGTGAACAGATGTGAAAGAAAAAAAGAAGTCGGCAGTCAGCTGGATCCTGACGTGGGCCGGACAAAAAAGAATTGCCTATGTGTGGAGTGTGTTACTTGCAATAGGAAATGTGATTTTTAAGATTTTGCCGTATTTTATTATTGCAGATGTAGTAAAGCTGTTTTTAAATGGTGAAAAGGAGTTTGAAATATATCTTGCAAAAGCGGTTCTGATTGCATTATCGTTTATCATTGCAGAACTGCTTCATTCACTTTCGACAGCATTGTCACATAAAGCAACGTTTGCAGTACTTGCAAATATAAGAAAATCCTGCTGTGACAAGCTGGCGCGGGTACCTCTTGGCTATGTGAAAGACACACCTTCCGGTACATTTAAAAATATCATGGTGGAAAGAATCGACAGTATCGAGACAACACTGGCGCATATTGTCCCGGAATTCACGTCCAATCTGCTAGCACCGATTGTGATTTTGATTTATTTCTTCCTGACAGACTGGAGACTGGCACTCTGGTCATTGGTGCCGGTTATAGTGGGATTTCTTTCCTATTTTGGAATGATGCTGGATTATAAACCAAGCTTCGAGAGAACGGTTCAGACAACAAAAGATCTGAATGATGCGGCAGTGGAATATATTGACGGAATCGAAGTGATCAAGGCATTTGGAAAGACTGAAAGTTCTTATGCCAAATTTACAAAGGCGGCTTTTGAATATGCGGATTCCTTTATTTCCTGGATGAAACGGTGCTCGATCTTTCATGCACTGATGATGGTGGTCACACCTTATACGCTTCTTACGGTATTGCCGTTTGGGGCACATTATGTAGCGAATGGAACACTTGCGGTTTCTGATTTTGTCATCTGCATTATTTTATCACTTGGAATCGTTGGACCGTTGATCACAGTGGGTTCCTATACAGATGATCTTGGCAAGATTGGGGTGATCGTTGGAGAAGTAGCAGGAATTCTGGAACAGCCGGAGCTTGAACGTCCGGAGAAAAGTGAAAGAGTTCCAAAAGATAATTCCGTTACTCTTGAAGATGTCAGATTTGGTTATCACGACAAAGAGATTTTGCATGGCGTAACTATGGAGTTGAAAGCAGGAACGGTAAATGCAATCGTAGGACCTTCCGGAAGCGGCAAGTCGACCATCGCAAAGCTGATTGCGTCCCTGTGGGATGTGGATTCCGGAAGCATCAAAATCGGTGGAGTTGATGTCAAAGAACTGGCATTTGCAGATTTTAATCGGAAAATTGCATATGTTGCACAGGACAATTATCTGTTTAATGAAACAGTCCGTGAAAATATCAGACAGGGAAATCCGGATGCTACAGATGAACAGATCATCGAGGTGACAAAGAAAAGTGGATGCTATGAATTTATCATGCAGTTGGAGAATGGATTTGATACGGTTGTAGGAGGTGCAGGAGGCCATCTGTCAGGTGGCGAGAGGCAGCGTATCTCCATTGCAAGAGCAATGTTAAAGGATGCTCCGATCGTGATCCTTGATGAGGCAACTGCCTACACAGATCCGGAAAATGAGGCAATTCTGCAGAATTCTATCGCAAAACTGGTAGCAGGGAAGACCCTGATCGTAATAGCACACAGACTTTCTACTGTTAAAGACAGTGACCAGATCTTTGTTGTAAATGATGGAAATGTAACAGCACATGGCACACATGAGGAACTTCTGGTGTCATGCCCGCTTTATAAGGAAATGTGGAATGCCCATATTTCTGTAAAAGATACGGTGAAGGAGGGAGAATGATATGTTTGGGATTCTGGCAAAATTCTTCCATTTTTCAGGCAGGGAAAATGGCAATAAATTTAAACTGTCGATAGTGATCGGACTCATAGAGGCTCTTGCCTCAGCAATGAAGATTCCGGCTATTATGTACATACTGATTGGTCTGCTGAGTGGGAAACCGACAGGAAAATATATTGGAGGCTCCGTTGCGATTATGGTTCTTGCAATTGTAGTCGACGTAATCTGCAAGAGATACTCTACAGTGCTTCAGACAGAGGGAGGATATAATGCAAGTGCTTTTATGAGAATCAAGATTGCAGAACATCTGCGATATCTGCCGATGGGGTATTTCAATTCCAATAGTATCGGGGAAATTTCTTCCATTACAACCAATACAATGGAAATACTTGGCGATGTGGCTGCGAGAGTGGTTATGCTGACAATGCAGGGAATTCTGGAAACATCAATGATCATTCTTATGCTGTTTATTTTTGACTGGAGAATCGGACTGATCGCTGCAGCAGGAGTACTTATTTTCTTTGGGGTCAATTCTGTGATGCAGAATGCGGGTAAAAAAGATTCAGAGCAAAAAGTAGTATGCGATACGGAGCTTGTAAACCAGATCATGGAGTATCTGCAGGGAATATCAGAAGTTAAATCATATAACTTGCTTGGGAAACAGGCGAAAAGATTAAATGATGCAAATGAAGCATGTGAAAAGATCAATACAAAGATGGAAATGCTGTTTGTGCCCTATCATTTTCTGCAAAGTGTGATAACCAAAATTACAGGTGCTGTGATCGTGGCTTGCAGTGCATATTTTTATATTAATGGAACTATGAGTGCGGTCTATGCGATTGGTATGACAATTTCAGCATTTATGCTTTATGCCAGTCTGGAATGTGCAGGAAATTATTCATCTCTTTTACATGTGGTAAGCGTATGTGTAGATAAAGCAAATGCAATATTGGAGCTGGATACCATGGATATCGACGGTAAAGAAATACAGCCGGAAAATTACGATATCAGACTTTCTAATGTTTCGTTTTCTTATGACAAACGGAAGATCATTGATGATATATCGCTCTCTATTCCGCAGAAAACGACGACAGCAATCGTTGGACCATCTGGTGGAGGAAAATCAACACTTTGCAATCTGATTGCCAGATTTTGGGATGTGGATTCCGGAGAAGTGATGCTTGGAGGCGTGAATGTAAAAGACTATAGCATGAATAGTTTAATGAGTAATTTTTCATTTGTATTTCAGTCGGTGTATTTGTTTGCAGATACCATTGAGAATAATATTAAATTCGGACGTCAGGATGCAAGCCATGAGGAAGTGGTGGAAGCGGCAAAGAAAGCGTGCTGTCACGATTTCATCAGCAAACTTCCGAATGGATATGACACAGTAATCGGAGAAGGCGGAGCCACACTTTCCGGCGGTGAGAAACAGCGGATCTCGATAGCCAGAGCAATCATGAAGGATGCGCCAATCGTTATATTAGATGAGGCAACGGCCAATGTTGATCCGGAGAATGAAAAGGATCTGATGAATGCAGTAGATGCACTTACAAAGGAAAAAACGATTATTATGATTGCCCATAGATTAAAAACAGTCAGACATGCAGACCAGATTGTGGTTGTTGACAAAGGAAGAATTGTACAGCAGGGAACACATGAGCAGCTAATGAAGCAGGAAGGTATTTATAAGAGATTTGTGGATGCAAGGCAGCAGGCGGTAAGCTGGAAACTGTCGCACTAATTTTTATTTAGTACGACAGTCCTGATTTGCATATAATTCGGATATTTATAGCACAGGGGCAAATTTAAAAGTAATGTTCAGTGAAATATCAGCTGATATAGCCTCCGGCAGGGCGCACATTGTCCGGTGGACAATGGTTTTGCGCCGACCGAAACGGAGTGTAGACTTGCAGAGGTGCGCAGTAGAAGTATTTACAGGAGAAAAACTGGAAATGAATTCGGTATGGATGAATCCTTATCAGTACAGATGGTGCGTGAAAAAATAGAAATCTGTTGAGAATAGAAAAAATGTTGCCGCTTTGGCAGCAGAATGGAGAAGAAAATGAAAAAATATGATGTAGTGGCACTTGGAGAATTATTGATTGATTTTACAGAAAACAGAAAAAGTAATCAGGGAAATCCGCTTTTTGAGGCAAATCCGGGAGGAGCGCCATGCAATGTACTTGCAATGCTGACGAAACTCGGACATAAGACGGCATTTATCGGAAAAGTAGGGGAAGATTTTTTCGGAGAACAGCTGAGAGATGCGATAACAGAAGTAGGGATTGATGCAGATGGATTATGTACAGATAAGGAAATCCATACGACACTTGCTATGGTACATACTTATCCGGATGGAGACAGAGATTTTTCGTTTTATCGTAACCCGGGAGCGGATATGATGCTGAACAAAGAAGAAATTTGTGAAGACATTATTAAAGAAACGAAAATCTTCCATTTCGGAACATTGTCTATGACTCATGAAGAAGTGCGCGAAGCAACAAAAGAAGCAATCCGTATTGCAGAAGAATCCGGTGCAGTTATTTCTTTCGATCCGAATTTACGACCACCACTTTGGAATTCTTTGGATGAGGCGAAGGAACAGGTATTATATGGCCTTAAGCATTGTCATATCCTGAAAATCTCAGATAACGAAATTCAGTGGTTGACAGGAGAAGAAGACTATACTGCGGGGGTAAACTGGATCAGAGAAAGATATCAGATTCCGCTGATTCTTGTATCTATGGGTAAAGAAGGAAGTCGTGCATACTATAACGGAATGATGGTAGAAGCAAAACCATTCCTTCAGAAAAATACAATTGAGACGACAGGAGCAGGAGATACATTCTGTGGTTGTGTATTACATTATATCTGCGAACACGGAATGGAAGGTTTAGAGGAAGAAAATCTGAAGGAAATGCTGACTTTTGCAAATGCGGCAGCATCTGTGATCACAACAAGAAAAGGGGCACTGCGTGTAATGCCAACCAGAGATGAAATTCAGAATCTGCTGGGTATAATCAGTTACTGATTATACCCGGAGCATTATTTTGGCAGAAAAAATACCATCTTCATAGGTAAAGTCACAGGCACCGCCGTTTTTGGCGGTAATGTGGCGGACAGATTCGATTCCTATGCCGTTTCCGGAGCGTTTGGAGGATTGGAAAATATTGTTTTCTTTAGGAAAGTTCTCCTTTGGAGAACTCTTGATATAAAAGTAGCCCGCACAGAGGCGGGCATAGCAAATAAACGATAAGTTTTTAGAAGATATAAAAACCTTCAGTACCGGGAAAATCTTCATCAAACACATCGTCTTCGTTTAAAAAGTAATCCATATCAAGCAAATCATCCTCACTCATGTGACGGATGTCATCAGCGGTCATGCCTTCTGGTGGATTTTTTATATATTTATTTCTGATTTCATCTGAATGTTTTGACATAGTTTTGTGCCTCCGATCTTTAAATTATTCTATCACAGACGGAGAAACATGAACAGTGGTCAGGCAGATGAGTGTGCATGAAATCTGTGCATTGTCCTTTCGTACATTTCATTCAGAGAAATATGCTGATGATTATAATAACGGTCAAGAAAAGTCATGGTCTCACCGCAGCATGGACATTTAAGAGGATCATATCCGAAGGAATGTAAAATACAGTCGCGCCAGCGGTTGAAGGAAAGAAATATCTTTCGTTTTTCTTTTGCAATGGCAAGATTTAGTTTGGAATCATTTTTATGATTTCCAGCATATAGACCATAGTATCGGATCTGCTTGAAATGTTTTTCAGGGATGTGTTGGATCAACCGCTGAATGAATTGCATAACAGGAACAGATTCGGTAATAAGCCGGTTGTCTTCGTGCCGGTTATAGTGAAAGGTGACAGTTTCACCATCGTAATGATCGATACGTGAGGTTGCGATGACTGGACGACCAAGATAACGACCAATGTATTTGGTGACGATTTTAGGGTTGCATTTGTTGGGTTTGGCATAGACATAGAAGCCATGTTTGTGTTCCTGGTAACAACGCGCTTTCACTTTCTTGAAGGAAACACCAAGTTCCTTTTCCATAAGATCAAGAAGTGCGGTACGAAATGCATTACGAAGAAAGGTATAGTTGAATGTCGGAATGAATGGGCATATCGCAAAGCCGATCCAGGTTGATAAGCTGCTGTCGATATTAGCAGAAATTATAAGGCAACAAGAAAATTGAGCATAAGAGAGGAAGGAACTAAGATGAGTAAGGCATGGTGGAAAAGCAGTGTGATTTATCAAATCTATCCAAGAAGTTTTGCGGATAGTAACGGAGACGGTATCGGTGATCTAAACGGTATTACGGAACATCTGGATTATCTGAAGGAACTGGGTGTGGATGTAATCTGGCTGTCCCCGATTTATAAATCACCGAACGATGATAATGGATATGATATTTCTGATTATCAGGATATCATGACTGATTTCGGAACAATGGAAGATTTTGACCGAATGATCACAGAGATGCATAAACGTGGTATCAAACTGGTGATGGATCTGGTAGTAAATCACAGTTCCGATGAGCACAGATGGTTCCTGGAAAGTAAAAAATCGAAAGATAATCCATACCGCGATTATTATATCTGGAAAGATCCGAAAGACGGCAAAGAGCCAACAAACTGGGGAGCATGTTTTGGTGGTTCCGCATGGCAGTTTGATGAGACAACCGGCATGTATTATCTGCATTGTTTCTCCAAAAAACAGCCGGATCTTAATTGGGAGAACCCGGCAGTACGTGACGAAGTATTTCACATGATGACCTGGTGGTGTGAAAAGGGAGTAGACGGATTCCGCATGGATGTTATCAGTATGATTTCCAAAGACCCTGCATATCCGGACGGAGAAATCAGGGATGGTCTGCATGGTGATATGTCTCCATATGTATGTAACGGTCCCCATGTACATGAATATCTGCAGGAAATGAACAAACGTGTACTTTCCAGATTTGATCTGATCACTGTTGGTGAAACGCCGGGTGTTACAACGGAAGAAGCAAAGAAATATGCGAATCTGGATGGAAGCGAACTGAACATGGTGTTTCAGTTTGAACATATGGGAACCACAGACGGCAAATATGGTAAATGGACAACCAGAAAACCGGAGATGAAAAAAGTGCGTGCTGTCATGAACAAATGGCAGACCAAACTGGAAGGAAAAGCATGGAACAGTCTGTATTGGGATAATCACGATCAGCCCCGTGCGGTATCCCGATTTGGTGATGACAGTCCGATGTACCGGGACATATCTGCAAAGATGATTGCAACTTGTCTGCATATGTTAAAAGGATCTCCATATATTTATCAGGGAGAAGAAATAGGTATGACAAATGCATATTTCAAATCGATCAGTGATTACAGAGACATCGAATCGATCAATGCATACAAAGAGTATACAGAAAGCGGGCTGATGACAGAAGAAGAAATGTTGAACTGCCTGAAGATGATCAGCCGTGACAATGCCAGAACACCAATGCAGTGGGATGACAGCGCAAATGCAGGATTTACTACGGGAACCCCCTGGATCAGTGTAAATAAAAATTATACACAGATTAATGCAAAAGCAGCACTGGAAGACAAGGATAGTGTATTCTACTACTATCAGAAACTGATCCGGCTGCGTCACCAGTATGAAGTGATCGTGGAAGGAGTATTCCACGGACTGCTGGAAGATAATGATGATATCTATGCATATGAGAGAACGCTTGGAAACGAAAAACTGGTGGTAGCATGCAACTTTACAAATAAGGAAGTTCCATGCGAACTGTTCGAAGAAAACAAAGGCGAAGAGCTGATCACAAACTACAAAAACCATGTAGAAGGAATTTTGCAGCCATACGAGACAAGAGTGATTCTCTACAAATAGCAACGGCTTCAGAAAAAATATAGCCGTGTTATCGAATACTTTGCCAAAGAGCAGGGACTTTCACTCATTTGATGGAATTATTATGACGGATACTACAATGCAGACAATCTTCCTGCAAAGGCTAGGGCTCTTTTCCAATGCTGTCAGGAAAACAAATGTGACTGGAGTTAAGAAAGGTAGCCGTTGGTCTTGTATTCAATGCGTCCGGTGTAAAAGACGTATTGTTACAGTTATTCAATAAGATTATTGGAGCGCAAAATTAGTATTGCTATTGTGCGGACATTTGCATATAATAAAGATAGATGGAAACACTACTCACGAAAGGAGATGTTTTATATGGCTACAAAATCAGCAAATTTATATGCAAGGATTGAACCAGATGTCAAAGAAAAAGCAGAAAGTATCCTGTCTACACTTGGTATCCCTGCTTCCAGTGCTATCAATATGTTTTATAAACAGATTATCTTACAGAGAGGACTTCCGTTTGAAGTAAAAATACCATCTGCCAGACCTGTTGATATCAGCACATTATCAGAAGCAGAGTTCAATGAAGAATTGGAGAAAGGATATGCGGATATGCAGGCTGGACGGACAAAAAATGCGAAGAAAGCCTTTGCTGACATTCGCAAGGATTATGGCTTATGATATATGAAGTAGAAGTATCCGAACAGGCTGACAGTGATTTGAGAGGGATTTTTGAATATATTGCTTTTGAATTACAATCGCCGGAAAATGCAATCGGACAGCTTGACCGTCTGGAAGAACAGATATTAAGTTTGGATACGATGCCAGAGCGTTATCGAAAATATGAAAAAGAACCGTGGAAAAGCCGTGGGCTTCGTGTATTGCCAGTAGATAATTATGTGGTACTTTATATTCCAGACAACGATAAAAAAGTTGTAACAATACTTAGAGTAATGTATGCCGGACGGGACATAGACAATCAGTTAAATCTCCATACAAAGTAATAAAGAATATGATTTAAAGCAGTCTTTCATTTATGATCGACTGCTTTTTTCATATTCAAAATTAAAAAGAAAGGACTGAATTACGATGGAAGAATGTAGCGTATTGATTGAAACGACAAAATCCGTCTTTGTGCAGACAGAATCCTGAAACTGATTCGCAGATTAAGCTGATTGTGTCAATTTAGTTGTTACGAGTCGGAGCTTCTGCCACAAGGCAGGGCTGGTTTGAAAAGGAAAGAGAAATGAAAAAGAATTATATCCGTATGTGGGACTACCGGATACGAAATACTTTGGGAAACATTCATGTTGTGGATTTTAAGACATCTCACGTAAGGATGTTCTTTTCCACATTGTCAGATGAAGGACTGGCACACTAGGAGATTATGGGACTCCGGCAAAGGAGAAAGAAGCACTGACGCTGGAACAGCAGGAAAAACTTCTGAAGTTTGTGGAGCAGAGTAATGTGTATAAGCCTCATCTTCCAATGATGCAGGAATCAGAGACATTCCTATGACACGGATGGTATATGCTGCGTTCCGTAAACAGAGAGAGCTGAACCTGATGCCTCCTAGTTCACCGCATACCCTTCGTCATACGGGATGTACCAGACTGGGTGAGAACAATGTCAATCCCAAAGTTATGCAGTATGTGATGGAGCGTTGGATGTCCGGTGGAGATCCGTTTAGCACCGACCGTAGCAGAGCGAAGAACATTCAGATGCACAGATCACAATGAATGTCTACAATCATATTGCAGAGAAGTCTCATGTGGAGAACGAGATGTCTAAAATGAACCTGCCAGAAACCGTACCTGCTGTGATATAAAACAGAAGCCGTTGTCGTAAAATGTGGTAAGAAAATCAGACGAATATATTTTCCAAAAGATTTGTCGTAAAAATGTGGTCAAATCAAGAAAATCGAGTGCGAAAGAGAATGTTACGCTATGCACAGCTCGGGAAAGAATTCCCTCGCTGTCGGGTTGTCGCCCTATAAAATAGCGAAAATAGACGCCTTTGCAAGTAAACTTGCAGGGCGTTTATTTTCACCATTTTGCATGGCTCGCAGCGTTCACAAATTTTTTGTGGAAAATTAGCACTCACCTCTTGACTGTGCTAACAACCTGTGATATTGTTATATCGTAAATAGAACAGATAAACAAAGGAGGTTGTCTCTATGAACATAAATAAGTTTACACAGAATTCATTACAGGCAGTTCAGAATTGTGAGAAGATCGCTATGGATTATGGTAATCAGGAGCTTGCGCAGGAACATTTGCTATATGCACTTCTTACACAGGATGACAGCCTGATCGCAAAGTTAATGGAAAAGATGGGACTGGATAAGAACATGGTCATTAACCGTGTGGAAGAGTCCTTAAGAAAACTTCCGAAAGTGCAGGGAGGTCAGCAGTATGTCGGACAGGCACTGAACAATGTTCTTGTACATGCGGAAGATGAAGCAAGGCAGATGGGCGATGAGTATGTATCAGTAGAGCATCTGTTTCTTGCTATGATAAAGTATGCTGGTAAAGAGATGAAGAGTATCCTAAGGGAGCTTGGAATCAGTCGAGATGGATTTTTACAGGCACTTTCCAGTGTCAGGGGTAATCAGCGAGTGACCAGTGATAATCCGGAAGCTACTTATGATACCTTGAACAAATATGGATCAGATCTTGTGGAGCGTGCAAGAGAGCAGAAACTGGATCCAGTCATTGGTCGTGATTCTGAAATTCGGAATGTTATCCGTATCTTGTCCCGTAAGACGAAGAACAATCCGGTTCTGATCGGTGAACCTGGTGTTGGTAAGACAGCAGTTGTAGAAGGACTTGCACAGCGTATTGTGCGTGGTGATGTGCCGGAAGGACTGAAAGATAAGACGATATTTTCACTGGATATGGGAGCACTGGTAGCAGGAGCCAAGTATCGTGGTGAATTTGAGGAACGTCTGAAAGCAGTGCTTGAGGAAGTGAAGAACAGTGACGGTAAGATTATCCTCTTTATTGATGAGTTGCATACGATTGTCGGCGCCGGTAAGACAGATGGTGCTATGGATGCAGGCAATATGTTAAAGCCCATGCTTGCAAGAGGAGAACTTCACTGTATCGGTGCAACAACACTGGATGAGTATCGACAGTACATTGAAAAAGATGCGGCACTGGAACGTCGTTTCCAGCCGGTTATGGTAGAAGAACCAACTGTAGAAGATGCAATTTCTATCCTTCGTGGACTGAAAGAGCGGTATGAAGTATTCCATGGTGTTAAGATTACAGACGGCGCATTGGTAGCGGCAGCAACGTTGTCAGACCGTTACATTTCCGACCGTTTCCTTCCGGATAAAGCAATCGATCTGGTTGACGAGGCATGTGCACTGATTAAGACAGAGCTGGACTCTATGCCGACGGAGCTGGATGAGTTGAACCGTAAGATTATGCAGTTAGAGATTGAAGAGACTGCTTTAAAGAAAGAAGAAGACCGACTTAGTAAAGAACGTTTGGAGCATCTGCAACAAGAACTGGCAGAACTGCGTGCAGAATTTGCAGGCAAGAAAGCTCAGTGGGATAATGAAAAAGTAGGAGTTGAGAGAGTTCAGAGACTTCGTGAAGAGATTGAGCAGGTAAATAAAGACATTGAAAAAGCACAGCATTCTTATGATCTTGATAAAGCAGCTGAATTGCAATATGGTAAATTGCCACAATTGCAGAAGCAGTTAGAGCAGGAGGAAGAAAAAGTCAAAGATGAAGATCTTTCACTGGTACATGAAAGTGTTACAGATGAGGAGATTGCCCGTATTGTGTCACGGTGGACTGGAATTCCGGTTGCAAAGCTGAATGAGAGCGAACGTAATAAGACATTGCATCTGGCAGATGAACTTCACAAGAGAGTCATTGGTCAGGATGAAGGTGTTGAACTTGTGACAGAGGCAATCATTCGTTCTAAAGCCGGAATCAAAGATCCGACAAAACCGATTGGTTCATTCCTTTTCCTTGGACCTACCGGAGTTGGTAAGACCGAGCTTGCAAAAGCACTGGCAGCAAGTCTGTTTGATGATGAGAATAATATGGTGCGTATTGATATGAGTGAGTACATGGAGAAATACTCCGTATCCAGACTGATCGGAGCTCCTCCGGGATATGTAGGATATGATGAAGGTGGTCAGCTTACTGAGGCAGTCAGAAGAAAACCTTACTCCGTTGTACTTTTTGATGAGATTGAGAAAGCCCACCCGGATGTGTTCAATGTCCTGTTACAAGTATTGGATGATGGACGTATCACGGATTCACAGGGACGTACGGTAGACTTTAAGAACACGATTCTTATTATGACTTCCAATATTGGTTCTCAGTATCTGCTTGATGGCATGGATGACCATGGCAACATCAGTGAGGAGAGCCAGACTATGGTTATGAATGATCTTCGTGCACATTTCCGCCCAGAGTTCCTGAACCGTCTGGACGAGACGATTATGTTCAAACCATTGACGAAAGACAATATTTATGACATTATTGATTTACTGGTAGCAGATGTGAATAAACGTCTGGCTGATCGGGAAATTCAGATCAAGCTTACAGAAGAAGCAAAGAAAATGATTGTGGATGGAGGATATGATCCGAATTATGGTGCAAGACCTTTGAAACGTTATCTGCAGAAAAATGTAGAGACATTAGCTGCAAAACTGATGCTTCAGGGAGATATCGGCACCGGAGATACAATTGTGATTGATGTGGAGAATGGCAAGCTGGTCGCAAGGAGCAGGTCATAAACGGTGATAATCTTTCATATAGATGTAAATTCAGCTTATCTTAGCTGGACAGCAGTAGAACAACTAAAGAATGGAGCCAGGACAGATATCCGTACAATACCGGCCATTATTGGCGGGGATCAAAAATCCCGCCACGGTATTGTGCTGGCAAAATCTGTCCCGGCGAAGAAGTATGGCATTCGTACCGGGGAACCGGTTGCGAATGCCTTTCGTAAGTGTCCGAATCTTCACATGGAAGCACCGGATCATGAAATGTACCATAAGCACAGCAGGGAGCTTATGGCTTTTTTGCGTTCTTATACTCCGGATATCGAGCAGGTCAGTGTCGATGAATGTTACATGGATTTTACGGGAATTTCAGGACGATTTGCGTCACCTGTGGAAGCTGCATTTGAGATCAAAGACGAAGTAAAAAAACGGTTTGGATTCACAGTTAATATCGGACTCTCAGACGTGAAAGTGTTGGCGAAGATGGCATCGGACTTTGAAAAGCCGGATCGTGTTCATACACTTTTCAGGAAAGAAATTCAGGAAAAAATGTGGCCGCTTCCAATTTCAGATCTTTTTATGGCAGGGCATTCCAGTGTGGAGACATTGAGAAAATTGGAGATTCAGACGATTGGTGATCTGGCAAAGGCTGATCCAAAGCTGATAGAATTGCATTTGAAAAGCCATGGAAGGCGTCTGTGGGAGTTTGCCAATGGAATGGATGACTCTATTGTAGAACCGGAAAAAGCTGAGGTAAAAGGAGTCGGAAATTCGACTACTTTATCCAAAGATGTGTCAACAAAAGAAGACGCGCAGAAAGTCTTACTTTCTCTAGCCCAAAGTGTGGGAGGACGTCTGAGAAAACACGGATATCATGCAGGTGTGGTCAATGTGGAAATCAAGTATGCAGATTTTACCGTGAATTCACATCAAAAACAGCTTGAAAGAATGACGGCAAGTGATCAGGTCATTTATCAGACTGCAGTGGAATTATTTTGTGAAATGTGGAATGGAAAACCAATCCGCCTGCTCGGAATCCGGACTTCCAAGCTGTCGCAGGAGGGGGAACCACAACAATTGAGTCTCTTTGATCTGAATTTCCATAGCAGAGAAAACATTTCTGAAGAAGTCAAAAGCTTTGAAAATAGCCAGAAACATGAAAAATTAGATCAGGCACTGGATGAAATCCGTAAAAAATTCGGCAAAGATGCAGTTGTGCGTGCCAGCTTTTTGAAAAAGCCGGAAAAAGGGGAAAAGATGTGAAAAAGCTGATTAGTAAAATTGACATTCCTATATAAAAACGCTAGAATAGTAAACAAGATTACGTTTATAGAGCGCACTCTAAAAGTGCCCCGATATTCGAAGGAGGAATAAGGAAAATGTCAGAAGCAAAAAAAGTGATTATGCTCGGTAACGAGGCGATTGCCCGAGGAGCATATGAGGCGGGCGTGAAAGTATCTGCCGCATATCCTGGAACACCGAGTACTGAGATCAGCGAGAATCTGGTCAAATACAAAGACGATCTTTACTGTGAATGGTCTCCGAATGAGAAGGTCGCAACAGAAGTTGCGATTGGAGCATCTGTCGCAGGTGTCCGGGCTATGTCCTGTATGAAACATGTAGGATTTAACGTGGCAGCAGACCCGGCTTATACCGTATCTTATATGGGAGTCAATGGAGGACTTGTCATTGTCGTAGCAGACGATCCGGGACTTTACAGCTCTCAGAATGAGCAGGATACAAGAATGGTCGCAAGAGCTGCACAGCTTCCGGTACTGGAACCTTCCGACAGTTCTGAGGCAAAAGAATTTATGAAGATTGCATTTGATCTGAGTGAAAAGTTTGATCGTCCATTTGTATTTCGCACAACGACAAGACTGGCACATTCACAGGGACTGGTAGAGTTATGTGACCGTGAAGAGATTCCGGATAAGCCATATGAAAAAAATATCCGCAAGACAGTTATGATGCCGGGAAATGCAAAACTCCGCCATGTGGAGATTGAGAAACGCAACCTGGAGCTTGCGGAGGCAGCCAATACACTCCCAATCAACCGTGTAGAGATGAACGATACAAAGATTGGTGTGATCACAAGTGGTATTCCATATCAGTATGTAAAAGAGGCACTCCCGAATGCTTCCGTACTGAAGCTTGGAATGGTGAATCCGCTTCCAAGAAAATTGATTGAAGATTTTGCTTCTAAAGTAGAGAAGCTTTATATTGTAGAAGAATTGGATCCGGTTATTGAAGAACAGGTGAAATCCTGGGGAATCAAGGCAACTGGAAAAGAAATCTTCACGGTTCAGGGCGAGTACAGTGCGAATATGCTAAGAGAAGCAATTCTTGGGGAGGAATTAAAGCTTGATGCACCGGCAGCCGCACCTGGAAGACCTCCAATCTTATGTCCAGGCTGTCCACACAGAAGCGTGTATTATGTACTGAATAAGTTAAAAATGCATGCGGCAGGAGACATCGGCTGTTATACACTTGGTGCAGTGGCACCACTTAGTGTTGTCGATACAACGATCTGTATGGGTGCAAGTATTTCCAGTCTTCATGGAATGGAGAAAGCAAAAGGCAAAGAATATATTAAGAACTGGGTAGCAGTAATCGGAGATTCCACATTCCTTCATACAGGTGTGAACTCTCTTATGAATATGATGTACAATAAGGCAACCGGAACAGTGATGATACTTGATAACTCTACGACAGGTATGACAGGACATCAGGATCACGCTGCAACTGGTAAGACACTGCAGGGAGATCCGACTTATGCCATTGACATTCCGGCATTATGCCGCGCAATCGGTGTGAAAAATGTCATCGAGGTCAACGCATTTGACATTGAGCGTCTGGAGAAAGTCATCAAAGAAGAAGTGGCAAAAGATGAAGTTTCTGTTATTATTACAAAAACACCATGTGTACTTTTGAGTAAAAAGAAAAAACCGCTTTACGCAGAAGAACCAGATAAATGTAAGAAATGTGGTATGTGTATGAAACCGGGCTGTCCGGCTATGACAAGAAATAAAGATAAGACGATCCATATTGATGATACCATGTGTACCGGATGCGGACTTTGCAAGAGTCTGTGTAAATTTGACGCTATCAAATTAGTAAGGGAGGGTGACAAATAATGGCTACTAAGAATATTATGATCGTAGGTGTCGGCGGCCAGGGAACACTCCTTACAAGCCGTATTCTCGGAGGACTGGCACTTGCTGGAGGATATGATGTTAAGCTTTCTGAGGTGCACGGAATGGCTCAGAGAGGTGGAAGCGTTGTTACATATGTGCGTTACGGTGAAAAGGTAGCAGAGCCAATCGTAGAGGAAGGACAGGCAGACGTTATCATCGCATTTGAGAAGCTGGAAGCCTTAAGATATGCACATTTTCTCAAAAAAGACGGTGCATTGATCGTCAATGATTGGAGAATCGACCCGATGCCGGTTGTGATCGGAGCGGCTGAATATCCGGAGAATATTTTGGAGAATCTGAAAAAAGATCACAAAGTCTATACGGTAAATGCAACGGAAGAAGCGAAAAAGCTTGGAAATTCCAGGGTATTTAACTTAATCGTGCTTGGAATCGCAGCACAGCATATGGATTTTACAAAAGAGCAGTGGTATGAAGTAATTGAAAAAACAGTACCTCCAAAGACGATCGACATCAATAAAAAAGCATTTGATGTAGGATATCAATTATAATAATACTATCAGAAAAGAGAGGCAAGAAAGCAATGGCAAGAGTAGCATTGGAAGATTGGCAGGAACAGATCCGTGACCCGAAGATTGAGTGTATGAGCCGCGATGAGATGACTGCCCTTCAGAGTGAGCGTCTGGTACGCCAGGTAAAGAATGTTTATGAAAATGTAGCATTTTACCGCAAGAAAATGGATGATATGGGAGTGGAGCCGGGAGATATCAAAGGAATCGAAGATATCGGTAAGCTTCCATTTACAACAAAAGAAGACTTAAGAGCCAATTATCCATTCGGACTTCTGGCAGTTCCGCAGGAGAAAATCGTCCGTGTACAGGGAACATCAGGAACGACCGGGAAACTGACACTGGCCTCTTATACAGAAAAAGATGTAGATGTATGGGGAGAGTGTGTTGCCAGAGGACTTACAATGGCAGGACTTAATGCAGCAGACCGTATCCATATCTGTTACGGATATGGACTTTTCACAGGTGGACTCGGGCTTGACTTCGGAGCCAGAAAGCTTGGCGCAATGGCAATCCCGATGTCTGCAGGTAATACAAAGAGACAGCTCATGTGTATGGAAGATTTTGGAGCCACAGCATTTGCATGTACGCCATCTTATGCCCTTTATCTTGGTGAGGCTGCAAAAGAGGCAGGAGTGGTTGATCGTCTGCAGTTAAAGGTTGGTATCAATGGAGCAGAGCCTTGGACAGATGAGATGCGCCGTAAGATTGAGGAACTTCTTAATGTCAACAGTTTTGATATTTATGGACTTTGTGAGATTACAGGACCGGGTGTTGCACTTGACTGCATTCATCACAAAGGTATGCATGTGCAAGAGGATTATTTCTATCCGGAAGTCTTAAATCCTACAGATCATACACCATGTAAAGATGGAGAGACGGGTGAGCTTGTATTTACAACGCTTGTAAAAGAAGGTATGCCGCTTTTGCGTTACAGAACAAAAGACCTGACAAGTATTGATCATTCAAAATGTGAGTGTGGAAGAACACTTCCGAGAATCCATAAATTTACAGGACGTACTGATGATATGAAAGTCATCCGTGGTGTGAATGTATTCCCAACTCAGGTCGAGACTGCACTTCTGTCAATGGGTGGCGGAGTTGCACCACACTATATGATGATCGTTGACCGTGAGAACAATCTGGACGTATTGACTGTAGAGGTAGAGGTTGATGAGAAGTACTTCTCAGATGAGATCCGTAAGCTGGACGGACTTCGTAACCGTGTAGCAGCAACTTTGAAGCAGGCACTTGGTGTAGCAGTTAATGTAAAACTGGTAGAGCCTAAAACAATTCAAAGAAGTGAAGGTAAAGCAAAACGTGTCATCGACAATCGTGACATGTAGGAAGGAGGATTGGATTATGGGAATCAGTAATACAATTCAGCAGTTATCTGTATTTTTGGAAAACAGAGAGGGACGTTTGGACACTGTGCTTAAGATACTGGCTGAAAATGATGTAAATATCGTGGCATTAAGCCTGGCAGATACTTCTGATTATGGAATGCTCCGTATGATCGTATCAGACCCACACAAGGGAAAAGCTGCACTTAAGGACGCTGGGATCACAGCTATGCTGACAGATGTCGTGGCTCTTCGCGTACCTCATGCGACCGGTTCACTGAGCAAAGCGATGCATCAGATCGTGGAAGGTGAGATCAACGTGGAATATATGTACGCATTTGCAAATGGTGCAGACGCTGCAGCCGTTTTAAAGAGTGATGATCCTGCGAGAGTGATTGATATCTTAAAAGGAAGCGGATTTGACGTATACACAGCCGATGAGGCATACCAGGCAAATCGCTAATGTATATGTTCGTGGATGCTTTTAAGTATTAAGCATGCGGTCAAAGGTTCAAAGGAGCCTTTTAAGTGACGCCTCTGCATCGTAAAAAGTGCAGAGGTGTTTTTTTCTCATGATATAATAGATCTTAGATTTGAAAAGAGGACGAGGAAAATAGAAAGGAATGAAAGATGGTATTATTACAGCAGATGGGGATTTTGTTCGTCTATATGATGATTGGGTATGTAGCATGTAAAAAGGAATATTTTGATCAGGAATTTGGAAAGAAATTATCCTGGCTTGTAGTAAATGTTGCGAATCCAATGTTGGCAATATCAGCAGTGGTGAACAATGAGGAACAGATCGCGAAAAAAGATTTTTATGTAACTGTATTGCTTGCAATATGTTTTTATGCGTTTTTTTTAATTCTTGCGCAGATCCTGCCAAGACTGATTGGTGTACAAAAGTCAGACATTGGTGTATATAAAATGATGACTACCTTTAATAATATTGGATTTATGGGCTTTCCGGTGATTGCTGCAGCATATGGAAATGGAGCACTGATCTATGCAGTTCCGTTTTCTATCATGTTCAATATTCTCTGCTATACATGGGGAATCCAGACGCTCTGTGGGGGTGGTGAAAAGGGAAATTGGAAAAGAATTATAAATATAGGAACCATAAGTGGGATTATTTCGATTGTTTTGTTTTTTATGCAGATCCCGGTTCCGAAAATGATCTGTTCTCTCTCAGCAGGACTCAGTAATCTGACAGGTCCGCTTAGTATGCTGGTGATTGGTATTTCTATCGCTGCAATGGAATTGAAAGATTTGTTCACAGATGTAAAACTGTTGAAATTTGCATTAATTAAATTACTGGCTGTCCCTGTTGCTGCAATGCTTCTTGTATGTCAGGTAATAGATAATCGGTTGATCTGCGAAGTATTTCTGGTCATGATGGCAACACCGGCAGCGAGCATGTGTGCAATGCTGTCTCAGCAGTATGGAGGGGATTATGAACTGGCAGCAAAAGGCGTGGCGCTGACTACAATCTTGTCCGTTGTAACGATGCCAATTGTATCTGAAATCGTATTTCATATTGCTGTATAGGTAGGACAGACATATATACCAGATTTTTTAGATATATGTTTTATGGTTTAATAAAAATACCAGGCCTAAGGCCTGGTATTTTTCTCGTCATTGCTGTCTTAATCTCATTTCATGTGTATGTCTTTTAAATATCAAAATGCTATAAAAGTTGCTTTTTATATATTATAAAAGGTACATCATCTAAAATATGATTAAATCATTCATGATTAAAGCTTAGTTACGTTAACAGCCTGAGGTCCTTTAGCTCCCTCAGTAACGTCGAATTCTACTTCCTGTCCTTCCTCAAGAGACTTGAATCCTTCCATGTTCAGTCCTGAGTAGTGTACGAAAACATCGTTTCCGGACTCATCAGAAATAAAACCGTAACCTTTTTGGTTGTTAAACCATTTAACTGTACCTTTCATTGATAGTACCTCCCTAAAAATTAAAAATAACTAAGAATGCTTTATCACATTAGCATGTATCAATAAAAAAGTCAATAAAATATGGAATATTTGTAATGTTTTTACCAAAAAAGAACATAAAAATGTAAGGAATTCGTCAGATACGGAAACCATTTGCTTGACGAATGGTTCACGGACGTGTAAAGTAGAATAGAGTATTAAAATGATTTTTACTTTATAATAATGAGCAGGGGTTTTGTAGAAGAATGATTACACTGACAGGAAAAAAGATATCCGAAGGCATTGCAATCGGGAAATTAACATTTTATAAAAGAGATATCAAAGAGATTAAAAGAATCTATGTAAAAGATGTAGAGAAGGAGATTCAGCGCTATAAGAAAGCAAGAGAAAAAGCAATTGCTGAATTGGAACTTGTCTATGATCTTTCTGTGCGCGAAGTCGGTGAGGCAAATGCAGCAATCTTTGAGATGCAAAAGGAACTCCTGGAGAATCAGGAATATACAGATTTTATCATGAAGCGGATCCTGGAAGAAAAACTCAATGCAGAGTATATTGTTCAGACATCTGTAGAACAGTTGATCCGTATCAGTAGTCATCAGCAGAATAATCCAATTCAGGGAAAAGAAGAAGATGTCAGAGACGTGGCAATTCGTGTGATCCGCATCTTGTCCCGAAGCTGGAAGGATCGTATGCTGACAGATGAGCCGTTTGTCATGGCTGCGAGAGATATATATCCAAGTGAAGCGCTTCAGTTCGATAAGGCAAAGGTACTGGGGTTTGTGACTATGTACGGAACAATTAATTCACATACTGCCGTTCTGGCCAGAACGAAAGGAATTCCGGCGGTCATCGGTCTTGGAGAATCTCTGAAAGAAGAATATGACGGAAAGACAATTATTATAGATGGTTATGAAGGAAAGATTTATATTGAGCCTGACTATGCAACTCTAACGAAGATGCGGGAACGCAAGGATGCGAATCTGAGACATGTCAGGAATCTGGAACGTCTGAAAGGTAAGGAGAACATTACCCAGAGTGGTCAGAGAATTGATATCTGTGCCAATGTAGGCACAAGAGAAGATATTGAAAATGTTTTAAGAAGTGATGCCGGTGGAATTGGATTATTCCGGAGCGAATTTCTGTATATGGAAATGGGAAGCAAACTGCCTTCCGAAGAGCAGCTCTTTCAAGTTTATAAACTGGCAGCAGAGTCTATGGGAGCCAACCGTGTTGTTGTCCGAATCGCAGATTTTGGCGGTGACAAGATGGTAGAAAGTGTAGATCTTGGAGAACAGGCAAATCCGGCGATTGGGTTGCGTGGAATACGTATTATGATGGAAAAAGAAGAATTGTTCCTTCCACAGTTTCGCGCGATTCTCAGAGCTTCTGCACTTGGAAATGTATCTATTATGTTTCCGATGGTTACATCCATGGAGGAAGTGGCAGCGGCAAAAGCCCTGCTTGAAAAGGCAAAGAAGCAATTGAAAGATGAAAAGACTGCTTATAATGAGAATATTGAAATTGGAGTCATGATCGAGACTCCGGCAGCAGTCATGATCAGTGGAGAACTGGCAAGAGAAGTAGATTTCTTCAGTATCGGAACGAATGATCTGTTGCAGCTTACACTTGGCATGGATCGTGAAAATCCAAAACTGGACAAGTATTATAACCCATACCACCCGGCTTTGATGAAGATGATCCGAATCGTAGCCAACAATGTACATCTGGAAGGAAAAAGAATCAGCATCTGTGGAGATTTGGCAGCAGATCTGAGCATGACAGAATTCTTCGTACAGATTGGAATTGACGAACTGTCCGTAGCGCCACACCAGGTACTTGGACTTAGAAAGAAGATCCGAGAGATACAGTAGTTAGATTTATAATAATATACGCAAAATTCCTGCATTGATGTTCCACACACGGAACACTACAGTGAGCCACAAAAACTATCATCGTGTTCAGCATAGGCTTCCACGATGATAAGCGGCTCACTTCCGTCGTGTGTCAGTCACATCACTGCAGGAATTTTGCGTTATCATCATAAACCGCTATGGAATGTAAGGCAGAGAGCGGGTATATTATGACAATCCTACTAATCCCTAATTGTGCAATCTGCAAAAAAATCTACATGATTTTTTGGCTATTATTTTGACTGAAAATGATTGACTCTGACCGAAAATGATTATATTATGTGATTAAAGATGAACGAAGTTGATTGAAAATGACTGAGAGGTGATTTGATGCTGGCGGAAGAAAGATTCCGGGAAATTCAGAAATATGTGGAAAGCCATGGTACTGTGACAGTACAAGAGCTGACAGATCTTTTGAATACGTCAGAATCTACGGTGCGGAGAGATCTGACAGAACTTCACAAGCGTGGAACTCTTATCAAGGTTCACGGTGGAGCGACAACTGTTGGCACTTCCGTGAGGACAAGAGATGAAGAATTGTCGGTCAGACGAGACCGGAATACAGAAGAAAAACATAAAATCGCAGCATATGCAGCTGAACTGATAGAGGCAGATGATTTTGTATATCTGGACGCTGGAAGTAGTGTAGATCTTCTGATTGACGAATTGAATGAAGAGTCAGCTGTTTTTGTGACGAATGCGATCGGGCATGCGCAGAAGCTTTTGAAAAAGGGGTATGAAGTTCTTTTGATCGGTGGAAAATTAAAAGGTGTGACGGAGGCAATCGTCGGTGCGGAAGCATTGGAGAGTCTGAACCGGTACAATTTCACAAAAGGATTTTTTGGAACGAATGGAGTTCACCCACAGAGGGGGCTTACCACACCAGACAGTGAGGAAGCGCTGGTCAAGAAAAAAGCGATGGAGCGGTGTGCACAGTGCTTTGTACTGGCAGATTCAAGCAAAATCGGTCAGGTAACATCAATTACATTTTCTGATATGAAAGAATCTGAGATTCTTACAACAGAGCTTAAAGATTCTTCTTATAAAAAATATAAAAATATCGTGGAGGTTAAGTAGATGATTTACACAGTGACATTTAACCCGTCTCTGGATTATGTCATCGGGGCGGAAAAATTGGAACCTGGAAAAATCAACCGGACAACGAGAGAAAACATTTACCCCGGAGGTAAGGGGAATAATGTTTCCGTGGTACTTTCAAATCTGGGACATAAGAGTAAAGCACTCGGATTTGTATCAGGATTTACCGGAGAGGCATTGGAGAAGATGTTGGACGATTTTGGCTGTTATACCGATTTTATCCAGTTGGATAACGGATTTACCAGAATCAATGTAAAAATCAACGCCGGTGAAGAGACGGAAATCAACGGTCAGGGACCAAGGATCAGTGAAGAGGCCATCGGAAAGCTTTACGAAAAACTGGATGCACTGACCAAAGGAGATGTACTTGTTCTTGCGGGAAGTATTCCGAATACCTTGCCGGAAGACATTTACGAACGCATCATGGCAAGACTTGATGGACGTGGGATCAGGATCGTGGTAGACGCAACAAAAGATCTCTTGATGAATGTCCTGAAATACCATCCATTTCTTATTAAGCCGAACAACCATGAGTTGGGAGATATGTTCGGGGTTCAGCTTGAAACAGATGAAGAAATCATCGAATATGCAGGAAAATTAAAAGAAATGGGTGCAAGAAATGTATTGATTTCCATGGCAGGCGATGGAGCCATTCTTTTAGATGAACATGGAAAAGTTTACCAGGGTAGACCACCGAAGGGAGAGGTTCTTAATTCCGTCGGAGCGGGAGATTCCATGGTAGCAGGATTTGTCACCGGTTATCTCAATACCGGAGATTACGAGAAAGCATTTGAACTTGGAATTGCAACTGGAAGTGCCAGCGCATTTGAGTATTGGCTGGCAGAAAAAGAAGATGTAGTGAAACTGTTGGAGAAGGAACCTGAATTATACGGATTGTAGGAGGAAAAAGAATGAAGATTGTAGATCTGTTAAAGCGGGAAAGTGTAGAACTGAACGGCAAAGTTACATCAAAGCCGGAGGCGATCGAGAAGATGGTCGCACTTATGGCTGCCGGAGGGAACCTGGCAGACGTGGAAGCCTATAAGAAAGGCGTATTTGCAAGAGAAGAGGAAAGTACAACAGGAATCGGAGAAGGAATTGCGATTCCACATGCCAAGACAGCGGCAGTAAAAGCACCGGGACTTGCAGCTATGGTCGTAAAAGACGGGGTAGATTATGATTCACTGGATGGAGAGCCGGCGAAGCTCATTTTCCTGATTGCGGCACCGGATACAGAAGACAATGTGCATCTGGAAGTGTTAAGCCGTCTGTCCATGCTTCTTATGGATCCGGATTTCAGAACCGGACTTATGGAAGCGGAAAATGTAGACGCATTTTTCAAATGTATTGATGAGACAGAGAGAAAGAGATTCCCGGAAGAGTATGAGACGGAAGAAAAAAGCTCAGAAAATACATCAGATGAAACGCAGGTAATGCATACAGTGCCGGAAAAGTCAGGATATCGGGTGCTGGCAGTTACCGCATGTCCGACTGGAATCGCACATACTTACATGGCGGCAGAAAGTCTGGAAAATAAAGCGAAAGAAATGGGCATCACGATTAAAGTTGAGACCAATGGTTCCGGTGGTGCGAAAAATGTGCTGACAGCTCAGGAAATAGAAGCTTGTGATTGTATTATTATTGCAGCAGATAAAGATGTAAAGATGGCAAGATTCGATGGCAAACCAGTCATCATGACAAAGGTGGCAAATGGAATCAGCAAGGCTGAGGAACTTCTTAATGAAGCCACCAGTGGAAATGTAAAGATATACCACCACGCAGGCGGTGAAGATGAAGAGGGCCAAGTAGCAGATGAGAGCCTGGGCCGTAAGATTTATAAGAGTCTGATGAACGGAGTATCCCACATGCTTCCATTTGTCATTGGTGGAGGAATTTTGATTGCATTATCCTTCCTTGTAGATGGAGCGAATGCAGGAACTTCAAGCTTTGGTAGTGGAACACCATTGGCAGCATTCTTTAACAAAGTAGGGAATACAGCATTTGGTATGATGTTCCCGATTCTGGCAGGATACATTGCCATGGCGATCGGAGACAGACCGGCACTCATGCCTGGTATCGTCGGTGGACTTCTTGCAAAAGCAGGAACTTCCATTTTCCTTCCGGAAGAACAGTGGGTTTCATCAGGATTCTTTGGAGCACTGATTGCCGGATTTGTAGCTGGATATCTGATGTTACTGTTAAAGAAGTTGCTTGAGAAACTTCCAAAATCATTAGAAGGAACAAAACCGGTACTGTTATATCCATTCTTTGGAATTTTACTGATGGGTGTGATTATGATCTTCCTCGTAAATCCACCAATCGGAGCATTTAACACATGGCTGAATAACTGCCTTGCAAGTATGGGAGAGTCCAGTAAAATTCTTCTTGGTGCAGTACTTGGAGGTATGATGTCTATCGACTTCGGAGGTCCATTTAACAAAGCAGCTTATGTATTTGGTACAGCGGCAATCGCCAGCGGACAGATAGATATTATGGCAGCAGTTATGATCGGCGGTATGACACCTCCAATCGGAATTGCACTTTCAACACTGTTTTTTAAGAATCGTTTTACAAAGAGCGAACAGCAGACAACGGTCACGAACTTCATTATGGGAATGTCATTTATTACAGAGGGAGCGATTCCGTTTGCGGCATCTGATCCACTCCGCATCATTCCACCTTGTGTCGTTGGCTCAGCAGTAGCAGGAGCATTATCCATGGCATTTGGTTGTGGATCCAGAGCACCTCACGGTGGACTGTTTGTAATCGGTATTATTGAAAATGCACCGATGTTCCTTGTGGCACTTGTTATCGGAGCAGTCATCACAATGGCAGGAATCGTACTTCTGAAAAAACCATTAAATACAGAAAAATAAATGAATTGTTGTTAGTAAAAAAGGTATTAAGTATAATTGAGTCAAAAATGAGAAAAGGAGATTAAAACGATGAAAGAATTTAAATATGTAATTACAGACGCAGAAGGAATCCATGCAAGACCAGCAACTATGTTAGTAAAGAAAGCGGCAGGATTTAAGTCCGATATTAACATTGAGGCAGAAGGAAAAAAAGTGAATGCAAAAGGAGTTCTTGGTGTTATGGGACTCGGCGCTAAAAAGGGAGCAGAGATTACAGTAACTGTAGATGGTGAAGATGAAGAAATCGCAGCAGCAGAGCTTGAAACATTTTTAAAAGAGAACCTGTAAGAAGCATTTCTTTTTGGAAAGCACAGAGGAATGGATTATTAAGAGAATCTTGAAAACAGGAGAGTCGGATCATGATGATTACTTTAGAAGGTAAAAGTGTATTTGGCGGGGTTGCAATTGGCAAAATCCAGTTCTATAAGAGAAATGAGATTACGATAAAGAGAACCCGTGTGGAAGATGTGGAGGCGGAAGTAGAACGCTTTCGGAATGCAAAAGCAAAGACGTTAGAACTGTTAAAAGGATTATATGAGAAAGCATTGGAAGATGTGGGAGAGGCAAATGCCATGATTTTTGAGGCGCATCAGTTAATGCTGGAGGATCCGGACTATGTAGAGTCAATTGAAAATATTATTCGCACCCAGGATGTGAATGCAGAATATGCAATCGGTGCGACAGCGGACAACTTTGCAGCAATTTTTGAAGCTATGGACGATGCTTATATGCAGGGAAGAGCAGCAGATGTCAGAGATGTCTCAGAGCGGCTCCTTCAGGCATTATCCAGTCAGAATGAAACTGTTATGGTGATGGATGAACCTGTGATCATTGCAGCAGATGATCTGGTGCCAAGTGAAACTGTTCAGCTTGACAAAGAGAAGGTGTTGTCCTTCGTGACCATGTATGGCTCTGCTAATTCTCATACGGCGATTCTTGCAAGAACCATGAATATTCCGGCAGTGATCGGTCTTGGTGAAGCATTGAAAGAAGAATATGATGGTAAGGTCGCAATTGTAGATGGAGTAGATGGAAAAGTCTATATTGATCCGGATGAAGAGACTATGGCTTCCATGCAGAAAAAGCAGAAGAAAGATCAGGAACAGAAAGAACTTCTGAATCAGCTCAAAGGCAAAGAGAATGTGACAAAGAGTGGCCAGAAAGTGAATGTCTACGCCAATATTGGAAACCTGGCAGATGTAGGAGCAGTCCTTAAGAATGATGCCGGCGGTATCGGATTATTCCGAAGTGAATTTTTATATTTGGAAAGTGATACTTATCCGACAGAAGAGCAGCAGTTTGCAGTATACAAAAAGGTTGCTGAAACGATGGCCGGGAAAAAGGTCATTATCCGTACTTTAGATATCGGAGCTGACAAGCAGGTAGATTATTTTAAACTTGATAAAGAGGATAATCCGGCACTTGGATATCGTGCAATCCGAATTTGCCTGACAAGACCTGAGATTTTTAAAACACAGCTTCGTGCGCTCTATCGTGCATCCGCTTATGGACAGATATCTATTATGTTCCCGATGATTATTTCGGTAGCAGAAGTAAAGAAAATCAAAGAAATCGTCGAGGAAGTCAAAGCAGAACTTCGCACAGAAGGAGCAGCTTTTCGGGAAGATGTAGAACTTGGAATTATGATTGAGACACCGGCAGCAGTTATGGTAAGCCGTGAACTGGCGAAAGAAGTTGATTTCTTCAGTGTCGGAACAAATGATCTGACACAGTATACACTGGCTATTGACAGGCAGAATCAGAAGCTGGAGGATTTTTATGATTCTCATCACCCGGCAGTACTTGCTATGATCCGTATGGCAGCAGAGAGCGCTCATGCAGAAGGAAAATGGATCGGTATCTGCGGAGAACTCGGAGCAGATGTGACTCTGACAGAGACATTTTTGAAAATGGGTATTGATGAATTATCAGTAGCTCCGGGAATGGTTTTGAAAGTCAGACAGAAAATCCGGGAAGCAGAGTAGAAATAGGATATGTAAAATGAAAGACTGCTATTTTACGAACCCCCAATTCGTAAAATAGTAGTCTTTTTTTCGCCTTTTTATGCAGTGTACTTCTGCCTTTTGCTACTGGTATCTTTTATATTTCTGTAGTATAATGATAAAACGCGAAGAAAGCGAAGGAGTATGAAACAATATGAATTTACTGACGATGGAACACGTCACAAAAGCATATACAGACCGTGTGCTTTTAGATGATGTGGCTTTTGGAATAAATGAGAATGAAAAAATCGGAGTCATCGGAATCAATGGTATGGGAAAATCTACACTTTTGAAAATTGTGGCTGGTGTGGAGGAATACGATTCCGGAAAGCTCAGTATGGGAAATACGGTAAAGATATGTTATCTGCCACAGACACCGGTGTTTGGAGAGGAAGAGACGGTACTTCAGGCAGCAGTGCGTGGAATCATCAGTGATACAGATCAGTGGACGATGGAAGCAGAGGCAAAATCTATGCTGAATCAGCTTGGGTTTTCAGACTATGAAGAAAAGATGTCGCATATGTCCGGAGGACAGAAGAAAAGAGTGGCACTTGTGAACGCTCTTTTGACACCGGCAGATATTTTGGTACTGGACGAGCCGACGAACCATTTGGACAACGCGATGTCTGAGTGGCTGGAGGAGTATCTGATCAGGTTTAGGGGAGCAATTCTCATGGTGACGCATGACCGTTATTTTCTGGACCGCGTTGCAAATCGGATCGTGGAGGTAGATCATGGAAATCTTTATAATTACCCGGGAAGTTATTCGGAGTTTGTAAAACTCAAAGAGGAACGCCAGAATATGGCACTTGCTACTCAGAGAAAACGAAAGAGTCTGTTGCGTACAGAGCTTGAGTGGCTGAGCCGCGGTGCGAGAGCGAGAAGTACAAAGCAGAAAGCGCACATTGACAGGATCAAAGCCATGCAGGAGATGAAAGATATCCAGGAAGAACGCCGTGTTGCTATGGATTCGGTGGCATCCCGAATGGGAAATAAGACGATTGAAGTGTCCGGACTGTGCAAATCCTATGGGGATAAAAAACTGATTGATAATTATGAGTATATTTTCCTGAAAAATGACAGGATTGGAATTATCGGACCGAATGGTTGTGGAAAGTCCACACTTTTGAAGATGATTTATGGAAATGTGAAACCGGATGTCGGCACGATAGAAATTGGCCAGACGATCCGCATGGGGTATTTCTCGCAGGAAAATGAAGAGATGGATGGTAAGATGCGTGTCATCGATTATGTTAAGGAAGTAGGAGAGTATATCCAGACTTCAGATGGCAGGATCACAGCTTCCCAGATGCTTGAAAATTTCTTGTTTGATGGGGCAATGCAGTGGTCACCTATTGAAAAATTATCTGGTGGTGAGCGGAGAAGACTGTTTCTTCTGCGTGTGTTGATGAGTTCGCCGAATGTTTTGATCCTGGATGAGCCGACCAATGACCTGGATATTCAGACACTGACCATTCTGGAAGATTATCTGGATCGATTTGATGGAATCATTATCATCGTATCCCATGACCGTTATTTCCTGGATCGTACTGTGAACCGCATTTTTTCTTTCGAAGGAAATGGAGTGATCCGTCAGTTTGAAGGAGGATATTCAGATTACCTGATCCGCAAAGAACTGGAAAGTCCGGAAAGCGGGAATGCTTCTGCCAGTCTGAAAGCACAGAACGCTTCAAGTGGAAAAGATAATTCAGAATCAGATGAAAATGAAAATAATTCTGCAAATTCGCAGGACGCATGGAAACGTAGAGAGAAAAAGCTGAAGTTTTCCTTTAAAGAACAGCGCGAGTTTGATACAATTGATGAAGAAATTGAAGTACTGGAACAAAAGATTGCAGATCTAGATAGCGAGATGATGAAAAGTGCAACGAATTCTGTGAAACTTGGTGAGCTTATGGTGAAGAAAGACGAGACAGAAAAAGCGTTGGAAGAGAAGATGGACCGATGGGTTTATCTGAATGATCTGAATGAACGAATCTTGAATGGTGAATAAAGGAGGAACAGATATGTGGACAAGGGAACTATTGAAACGTAATGCAAAAGAAATATTTAAAAGAAATTACTGGACTTGTGTTGGTGTGTCACTTGTACTTGCAGCGCTGACCGGAGGCGGCAGTTCTGTTATCGGAAGAATCGGAGGAAACAACACCAGTGTTTCTTATCATCATTATGGAAGTGATTATTATTATGGAGATTCTGCCAGAGGTTTTATGATTTCTATGGTCGTGGTGGCAGTTACGCTGATCGTAATACTTGCAGCTGTTGCATTTACGATTTTTGCAGGAAATGTATTTAAAATTGGCGGATGCAGTTTCTTTATTAAAAATCGTACCATGACAGGAACATTTGGAAATCTATTAGATGGATTCAAGTCCGGACATTACGGAAATGTTGTAAAGACCATGTTTTTTTATGATTTGTATATAGCATTGTGGTCATTGTTATTGGTGGTGCCTGGAATTATCAAATCCTATGAATATCGGATGGTTCCATATATACTGGCTGAAAATCCGGGTATGGATTCTAAACAGGTATTTGAAATCAGCAAGCGAATGATGAATGGACAGAAGATGGAGACATTTATATTGGACCTTTCATTTATTGGCTGGGCGCTCGTGGCAGGTATTACGTGTGGAATCGCAGGTGTATTCTATGTGACACCATATGTAAATGCAACAAATACAGAATTATATGCATTTAATAAAGTTCAGGCGTATAATGAAGGATACATTCGATAGCAGCGGTCAGAAAAAGAATCCGCAGTGAAAATGAAGACAAAATAAAAGCTGCTGTAAATTCATGGCATATCATAGGTCATGAATTTACAGCAGCTTTTTCTTATAATAGAAAATTGTATTTCCGATGTGACTATTTGGAAATTGTATATTCGATTATATTCATCAGATCACGGGTCAGCATATCGGAATCCAGCTCAGGTTCCATACATTTTTGTTCCAGTATATATTTGACACTGGCTACAATGATAGTGTTGATCATATTGATATTCTTAGATGTAAGTTGGTTATCCTTATCTTTGATCGTGAGAAGAAGCTTCATGCAGCGTTCCTGGATATTCTTTCCATAATACATGTCCATGAGGTCCGGTGAGAGTTTGTCAGCTTCCTCCGGAAATAATTCATAATACCGCTTAAACAGACTGCCAAAATCCTGTCCATGTTTCCCGAAGAAAAAATTATAATAAATCTTCGGATTCTTTAACATAGATTCTACGAAGAATCTCCATACAAAGTAAAAATTCTCAGTTGAATCCCAGTTCTTACTGCTCAGCCTTGCAAGCGCTTTGCTATATTCATTAAAATGTTTCATGGAAGCGAGAAGAATCAATTCGTTTACATCTTTAAAATAGAGATAAATAGTGGAATTATGAAAGCCGGCTTTCTCGGCAATCTTACGAACAGATACGTTATCAATGCCATGTTCATCAATAAGTTCTTCTGCGGCCTCGATGAAACGAATCGTATTCTCACGCTGTAATGCTTCTTTATTATTTCCGCCCATAATTATATAATCCTTTTCCTGAAAAATCTTTTTAAACGATGTCTCTATCATAGCATATTTTGATGATAAGTGAAAAATAAAAATTGAAATATATAAAAAATTGTATAAATAAAATTTCCAATAAAAATTCATATTGAAAAATATTTGAAAGATATTGACAAGCGAAAAATGTGTTGTTACTATAAATGCATGGCAATAAGTACAAGCGCGCTTATTATAGGGGAACCATGTAAAAAGAGAAAAGAGGAATAAAAAAGATGAGCAAGATTTATGACGTAATTGTTCTGGGTGCAGGTCCTGCAGGATTAGCAGCAGGTCTCTATGCAGGCAGAAGCCGCCTGTCTGTTTTGATTGTTGAGAAAGGACAGGACGGTGGACAGATCTCAATCACAGACGAGATTGAGAATTATCCAGGACAGGTTGTGGATCAGCCAGAATCTGGTCCGTCTCTGATCGCACGTATGACAGAGCAGGCTAAGAAGTTCGGAGCTGAGCGAGTATCTGACACAATTAAAGAAGTATCACTTGAGGGAGAGGTAAAGGTGCTCAAAGGTGAGAAAGGTGAGTACCAGGCAAAGAATATCATCATTGCTACAGGTGCTCATGCAAGACCGATCGGTTGCAAAGGCGAGGCAGAGTTCCTTGGAAGAGGAGTTTCTTACTGTGCAACTTGTGACGCGAACTTCTTTGAAGATTTTGAAGTATATGTAGTTGGCGGTGGAGATTCCGCGGTTGAGGAAGCTATGTATCTTACAAAATTTGCAAGAAAAGTTACAATTATTCACAGACGTGATGAGTTACGTGCAGCGAAATCCATTCAGGAGAAAGCTTTCAAGAACGACAAACTTCACTTTATGTGGGATACAGTTGTTGAGGAAGTTGGAGGAGATGGAATCCTTTCCTGGATGACAGTTAAGAACGTAAAAACCGGTGAAGTTACTAAGATTGAAGCAGATGAAGACGATGGAATGTTCGGAGTATTCGGATTTATCGGCACAATTCCTAATTCAGACATCTTCAAAGGCAGCGTCGAGATGGATGAGAGAGGATACATCCCAACAGATGCAGATATGCACACCAATATCCCGGGTGTATACGCAGCCGGTGATGTGCGTGTGAAGAGCTTAAGACAGGTTGTTACAGCAGCCGCTGACGGAGCAATCGCAGCAGTTCAGGTAGAAAGAAGCATGGCTTAATCAGGCATTCCGTTGGCTTACTTGAATGAAATTATTTGTAATAAAAGAACCATAGAAGAATGTTCAAAGCAAAGTATGGTTCGATTCAGGAGGATTTTTAAAATGTTAGAAGTAGATAAGAATACATTCCAGACAGAGGTTCTGGAGGCAGATGGTTATGTATTTGTAGACTTTTTTGGAGATGGATGTGTTCCGTGTGCAGCACTTATGCCAAAGGTACACGAGTTCGCTGATACATATGGTGACAAATTAAAATTTACATCTCTTAACACAACAAAAGCACGTCGTCTGGCAATTGGTCAGAAGATTCTTGGCCTTCCGGTTATGGCTATCTACAAAGATGGAGAGAAAGTAGATGAGCTTGTGAAGGATGATTGTACACCGGAGACAATCGAAGCGATGATCAAGAAATACATCTAAGATTTTAGAGGTAATTCTTTATCATATACACCTTAATAATATTTAATAAAGAGAAAGGAGAAGAATAATTATGGCTATTCTTGAAGGGAAAAAAGCAATAATTATCGGAGACCGTGATGGAATTCCGGGACCAGCTATCGCAG